>JAPOZE010000211.1 GCA_026706225.1 Acidobacteriota bacterium | reverse complement strand
CTTTTACCGCGGCCAACGGGGCGACCCGGATCGTTCCCCGAAGCCACTTGACTCGCAGCAAGCCAAGCTGGAAGCGGGGGGACCGGGACGAAGAGAAAGCTCTGTGCGGAGGCGCCGGCGCGGTTGCGATCTGGCTGGCCAGCACTTGGCACCGGATAGGCCCCAATTCCACCGATCGCCCGCGTCGGGCCATCATTTCCTTCTACCAGCGTTCCTGGATCAAACCTTTTTCAGACTACCGCGGCAGTATTTCTCCGGAGCGAGCCCGGCGCATGTCTCCCGGCGCACGCTACCTGTACGGCTTTTCGGCCAATGGGCTTCGGAGAGGTTGAGAGGGTCAGCGCGCCCTTTCCAGGTAGGCGCCGCTGTTGGTGTCGACCCGAACTTTCTCGCCCGCGTTGACAAAGGGAGGAACCTGAACCACCAGTCCCGTTTCCAGCTTGGCCGGTTTGTTGACGCTGGAAGCGGTGGCGCTCTTGAGGCCGGGTTCGGTCTCCACCACCTCCAGGTCCACCGTGGTGGGGAGCTGAATTCCGACGGGGGTCTGCTGGTGGAATTCGACCCGGATGGTGATGTTGGGAACCAGGTAGAGAATGTTGTTTCCCAACAAATTTTCGCCCAGGTGAACCTGTTCGTAGGTCGTCGTGTTCATGAACACGTAGTCGGCTCCGTCCTGATAGAGATATTCCATCTCCTGCTGCTCCAGAGCCACCCGCTCTACGGTGTCGACGGAACGGAATCGGTGGTCGATCAGGGCTCCGGTTCTCAGGTTTCTGAGCTTGGATTGCACGAAACCCCGCTTGTTTCCGGGGGTCAGGTGGGTGAAGGAAAAAACAGAGAACAACTCGCCATCTTTTCGAATGATCATTCCGCGCCTCAGTCCGGTGGCTGATATCATTCGCTTGGTCCTCCAGCCTCTTGGTTTTTCATCGCTGTCTGTTCCCGCGCAAGGCCTCCGGTGTCCCGGGAAGCGGCTTCCTCGCGGCTCTCTCTCATCGATCTCTCGACTTCCTCCGCCTTCCGGGGCAACCCCCGGGAGAGAATCCGGTAGCCGTCCCGGGTAACCAGCACGTCGTCCTCGATACGGATGCCGAGGTTCTCCTCGGGAATGTAGATTCCCGGCTCGATGGTGATCACCATCCCGGCCTCCAAGGGGCGGCTGCGATCGCTCACCGGATCGTGGACCTCCAGCCCCAGGTGGTGTCCGGTACCGTGAATGAAGTAACGCCCCAGCCTTCGTCCCTGCCGGTCTCGACCGCGGCTGTCGATGGTCTCGAAAGCCGCTCGATGGATCGGACCATTGCGGTCGAATGTCACCCCGGGTCGGACCTGCTCCAGGGCGGCCTCCTGCGCCGCCAGGACAATATTATAGATTTCCTTCTGCCGGGGGGTGAAACGGCCGCTGACGGGATAGGTTCGGGTGAGATCGGCGCTGTAGCCGTCGAACTCCGCTCCGACGTCGATGACGACCAGGTCCCCGGAGATCATTCGGCGATTGTTTTCGGCGTAGTGAAGTATGGTGGAGTTGGGTCCTGAACCGACTATGGAGGGGAAAGCGGGCCGGGTGGCTCCCCGGCTGCGGAACTGGTACTCGATGGCGGCTTCCACTTCGTATTCGAATCGACCCGGGCCGATGGCGGGGAGGGCCTGACGGTGGCCGGCAATGGTGATCTCGACAGCCCGGCGGATTTTCTCGATCTCCCATTCCGACTTCTTCATGCGCAGGAAAGCCAGCTCGGGACCGGAATCCAGGACCTCCGCCTGGGGCAGCCAGCGTCGCAAGCGAACCCAGGGTTCCGGGCAACACTCGTCGGCGGCCTCCCGGTGCGGTCCGGGCGGAAGGTTGGCGTAGACCTTGCCCTTGGGAGGGGCTCGTTGAGCCAAGGTATCCGGCAACTCGTCCAGACTCAAGACCTCCTGCATGCCCAGGCGGCGGGCCGTCCCGGGGCCGGGCGCCATCCGGGCTCCGGTCCAACGCTCCTGTTTCGGGTCCCGCCTGGCCAGAAACAGGGTCTCCCTGGGGCCATCCTCTCCGGGGATCATCAGGAGCACCGCTCCAGGCTCGCTGCAGCCGGTCAGGTAGTAGAAGTTCTTGTCGGGAACGTACTCGTTCAGGTCGTGATAGCGGCGGTTGAACAGGAGCGTCACCCCTCCCCGCACCCTCTGAAGGTAGGCGATGCGCCTTTCCCGGGCCTCTTCCCGGAGCTGAGTGTCCGAAGGGGAGCTGGGCTCCGGCAGCAGCAGAAGAGCGCCGGCAAGGCAGAGATGACTGAAGAGCTTGGACCGCACTACTTGTCGGGGTTACCTCTGGTTTGCCCTGGACGAACCGTACCGTCCTATGGAACGGGATTGCCGCTAACTGAATAGTGGAGAGTGAAGAGTGGCGAGTGGTCAGCAGAGGGTTTCGGGAACCGGCAAGCGCCTGATGACCTCGTTGCACTTATTGACGGACTTCACGGAGATCAACAAGAGACTCAACGCTTGGATCAAATAACTATCCACTAGTCACTATCCACTAATCACTAATTCCAGCCTTGTCAGGAAGCCGTCTTGGGCAGCAGCGGTGGTCGCCGGCCGTCCAGGAAGCGGGCCAGGGGGGCTTGAAACAGAGACATGAAGCCGGTGAAGACATAACCCACCAGAAACAGCATCAGGAAGGGCAGCGTCAAGTAGTTCTCGTTCGTCCAGGCGAAATACACGGTGACGGCGAAGTAGAGGCCCAGCCCCAGTTCCAGGAAGGGCGTGAAGCCCATTTTCCCCCGGTACTTGCGCTTGGCGGCCAAGCCGTCGCCTGCCGAAGCAATGCAGTGCTTGGGAGTTCTGCGAAAGGCGGTCTTTCTGCCGGCGAGAGCCTCCAGCACCGCCAGCGAGTTGCTCACCGACAGGCCGATTCCCACCGACAGGAGGAAGGGAAGGTACTTCACCTTTTGCACCCAGCCAGTGGCATCCAGCTCGCGCTGGGAGAGCGCGTAGAAGGAAGAGACCGACATGGTCGCCAGCATGAAGAGCGGCAGGTCGATGAAGAGCATCTGAAACCAGCCCTGGTAGAAGCGTACGATCATGGCCGGCAGGAAGATCAGCGAGAACATCACCATCAAGGGGTAGGAACAGTTGGCGGAAAAATGGAAGGCGGCTTCGATCTTGACCCTCAGCGGCAGCCGACTCCTGAAGATGGTCGGGAGCAGCTTGATCCCTGTTTGCACCAGCCCTTTCGCCCAACGGAACTGCTGGCTCTTGAAGGCGTTCATTTCAACCGGCAGTTCGGCGGGGCAGACCACGTCGGGGAGATAGATGAATTTCCAGCCTTGAAGCTGGGCGCGGTAGCTCAGATCGGTATCCTCGGTCAAGGTGTCGTGCTGCCACCCGCCCGCATTCTCGATGGCCTCGCGCCTCCAGATCCCGGCCGTGCCGTTGAAATTGAAGAAGAGCCCCGAACGGTGCCGGCCTCCGTGCTCCATCACGAAGTGACCGTCCAGAATCATGGCCTCGGTCCGGGTGAGAAGGCTGTATTCGGAGTTGATGTGCCCCCATCGGGTCTGCACCATTCCGACCCTGGAGTCGGCGAAATAGTGGATGGTCTTGCGCAGGAAGGAGGGCTCGGGCACGAAGTCGGCGTCAAAGATGGCCACGAACTCTCCCTTGGCCACCTTCAAACCGGCCTCCAGGGCCCCGGCCTTGTACCCCTGGCGGTCTTGCCGATGGAGGTAGTGAATGTCGAAGCCGGCCTGGCGAAAGCGTTCCACGCACTGCCGGGCCAGAAATCGGGTCTCGTCGTTGGAATCGTCCAGCACCTGGATCTCCAGCAGTTCCCGGGGGTAGTCCAGCTTGGTCACCGATTCGATCAACCGTTCCACCACGAACAGTTCGTTGTAGATGGGAAGCTGGACGGTGACCACCGGGAGCCTGGCGAGTTTCTGTTTGAGTCGAGGCTTTCGGTCCCTGTTTCTGAAGTAGAGGTAGACCAGTTGATAGCGGTGCAACCCGTAAGTGGCCAGGATTCCCAATATGATAAAGTAGGGAATCAGGATGGCGAAATCGAACGCTTCCAGGCTGTGCTGGGCCCGCACCCCATCCAGAAAGGATCGGTAGGGACCTGAGGGAAACAGGAGGGTCTGAAGATCCCGAATGAAGCTCTGTCCTGGATACTCAAGGTGAAACACGGGGCTGGATCAACCTAATCTAGCGGGATAGGAGGGGCAACGCTCCGGCGCCGGCCGCAAGGGCTGTCCGGGACTCAAAGGCCGGCGCCGCCGGGACGCGATTCATTCGGTTTCCCCGATTGCGCTTGGCCGGGATGAACAGGCCGGGAGGCCGGGCCGACGCAGGATCTCGATTCGCAGGGTGAGCTTCTGAAAATTGATACGTTTGCCGCCGCAACCAGGAATCCCCAAAATCCCTCGCACTATACTCTTGCCTCCAATAAAGATCAACTGGTTTTCAGGAACAGGATCGGGTGGATAGCCCGCGATTGGCGGCCGTTGTGGGGCCTGCCGGCCTGCGGATTGATCTCGGCCTTCCTCTATGGGAGTCTGCCCCGCCTGGTTCCGGTCCAGGAAAAAATTCCGGAGCTGGTGACCCTCTACCTGGGTCTGTTTCTCCTCTATCTGCTCTCCCTTTGGCTGTCACTGCAGGCGCCCTGCGGTTTGAAAGCCAGGCTGCCCCTCATTCTTCTCTTTGCCCTCGCCTTCAGGCTGCTGCTTTTGCCGGCCGCGCCGGCGCTGTCGGACGATGTCTACCGTTACCTGTGGGAAGGCTATCTGCAGACGGAAGGGATCAATCCCTATGAACACAGCCCGCAATCGCCGGTACTGGAGGAGTACCGAAACCCTGTCTGGACCTCCGTCAACAACAAGGAGGTCTCGGCCATCTATCCCCCCTTCGCCCAGATGGTCCATGCTCTCTTCTATCTGGGTTTCGGCTCGGTTTCCGGCTTCAAGCTGGCCTTCCTGGGGGTCGAGATCGGACTGGTCGCGGCCATTCTGGCCCTCTTGAGACGGAGCGGACAGCCGCCGGGTCGCGTCCTGATCTACGCCTGGAATCCGTTGGTGGTGATCGAAACGGCCTGGAACGGGCATCACGACGTGCTGGTGGTGGGACTGCTGCTTTGGGCCCTGGTTCTGCTGCAGATTGGAAGGAGGGCAGCCGCCATGGGCTTGCTGGCGGCTGCCGTTCTGTCCAAGCTCTATCCCCTGGTCCTGGCGCCCGCTTTCCTCAGAAGGCTGCCGGTCCTCTACTGGGGGTGGCTGGTCGGGTTCCTGCTGGCGATGCTGGCGCCCTACCTGGGTGCGGGAAGTCAGCTTCTGGCGGGCTTGAGCCTCTACCGCCATCAATGGCGTTTCAACGGATTTCTACATTCCTGGTTGACCGGTCAGGGGCTGCCTCAGATCTGGGTGGAGGGACTGTTGGGGGCCGGGCTGTTGACACTGCTCTACGCCTGCCGGGTTCGAGGGACCTGCAGGCTGCGCCAGCTCTATTGGTTGACCGGAGCCGTGCTACTCTTCTCTCCGACGCTCTTCCCCTGGTACCTGGTCTGGATCGTTCCCTTTCTCTGCTTTTTCCCCAATCCGGCCTGGTTGCTGCTGTCCGGCCTGTCGGTCCTGTCCTACGAGGTTCTCAACGACTGGTCCATCCTGGGAATCTGGCGGAGCGACCCGTTTTTTCTGAAGTTGCAGTACTATCCTTTCTGGGGGATTTTGGCGTTAATCGGGATTCGGAGTCTTTGGCGGCGGAGGCTGAAACCTGCCCAATGAATCGAACGCACCACATTGCGGTGATCGACGACGAGAGGGAGAGCCTGGCTGCGATTTCCCGTGCTCTCAGGCGAGTCGGCTACCAGGTGGATTCCTACGAGGACAGCCAGGAGGCCATGGCTCAACTGGACCGGTTCAAGCAGTTCGACCTGGTCATCACCGACTTGAAGATGCCCCGGGTCACCGGCATGGATTTGCTGAGGGCGGTGCGATCCGTCAATCCGGAGGCCGGTGTGCTGATGGTGACCGGCCATGGGACGGTGGAGACCGCGGTGGAGGCCATGAGGTTGGGGGCTGACGACTACATCCTGAAGCCCCTGGACCTGTTCGAGTTGCGGGACCGGGTGCGACAGATCCTGGAGAGCCGGGCGCCCAGCGCTGGCGGGGCGCACCTGGCCGGCGGGAGTCTGGCCGGCGCCGCCACCCGGATTCTGGGCGATTCCCCGGTCATGCAGGATCTTCTCCGGCAGATCGCCACGGTTGCGCCCACCCGCTCCACCGTTCTGCTGCTGGGAGAGAGCGGCTCCGGCAAAGACCTGGTGGCCCAAACCATTCACGAGAACAGCCCTCGCCAAGACCGGAATTTCCTGCCCTTGAACTGCGCCGCCCTCAGCCCCACCCTGCTGGAGAGCGAGCTGTTCGGCTACGAGGCCGGAGCCTTTACCGGAGCTCGCCAGCGGCGCCAGGGCAAGCTGGAGATGGCCGACCGGGGAACGCTCTTTCTGGATGAGATCGGGGAGATGGCACCGGAGATGCAGGTGAAGCTGTTGAGGTTCCTGGAGACCCGGGAAATCATGCGGGTCGGGGGGAACAGGTCTCTGAAGCTGGATGTCCGGCTCATCGCGGCGACCAATCGGGACCTGGTCCAGGCCGTCAGCCAAGGGGCCTTTCGGACCGATCTCTATTACCGCCTCCGAGTGGTGACCCTCCGGGTGCCTCCTCTCAGAGAGCGGACAGGGGACATCCCGAGGCTGGCCTGGTCGTTTGTGGAAACTTTCGCGGCTGAGCATCGCAAGCGGATTTCCAGGCTCGAGCCGGAGTTGCTGGACCGGCTGGAGCAGCACCCCTGGCCGGGGAACGTGCGCGAACTGCGGAACCTGGTGGAGAGCCTGGTGGTCTTCTGCAAGGGGGACACCCTCAGGATGGAGGATCTTCCGCCGGAACTGCGCATCGGCCGGCCGGCTCCATCGCCGGACTCGGGGGCCGAGCCGCCCCGATTCGCGGATCTGAATCTGGATACCATCGAGCGTCAGGCGGTTCTGCAGGCCTTGGAGCGCAGCCGGGGCAATCGGCAGCGGGCGGCCAAGCTCTTGGGAATGGGCTTGAGGACACTGCAGAAGAAGCTCAAGGAGTACGGGCTGACGACGCGTCGCCGGCAGTAGCGGGTTGAGTGGCGAGCTGAATTTCGCGGTATGATTAGGGCCCTGTTGAGTGACCGTGCGCTCCAGGGCGTTTTCTTGAACCGGGACCATGGCCGGGAGTGATCGATGGGCGGGACCATAAAGCAAGTCGGCATCATCGCCAAACCCAAGCTCAAGACCGTGGCCCCCGTCATCGGACGGTTGCAGAATTGGTTTGCTTCCCGGGGCGTCGGCTGCACTCTGGAGCAGGAAACCGCGGCTATCGTCAATGAGCGGGGGTTGCCCAAACCGAAGATCCCTGGCGCCTGCGACCTGATTGTGGTCCTGGGAGGCGACGGGACGCTGCTGTCGGTGGCGCGTCTGCTGGACTCCCGCCGGGTTCCGATTCTGGCAATCAACTTCGGCAGCCTGGGGTTTCTGACCGAGATCACTCTGGAGGAGATGTTTCCCACTCTGGAACTGATCCTGCAGGGGAAGGCCACCGTTCAGCGTCGAATGATGATCGACGTGGCGGTGGTTCGCGGCGGCAAACCCTTTGCGGACTACCGGGCTTTGAACGACGTGGTCCTGACCAAGGCGGTGCTGGCGCGGATCATCGATATCGACGTCCGGATCGACGGCCACTTCGTGGCCACCTACAAGGCCGACGGCCTGATCGTGGGCACCCCTACCGGGTCGACCGCCTATACCCTTTCAGCCGGCGGCCCCATTGTCTATCCTTCCCTGGGGGCAATGCTGGTAACTCCCATTGCCTCGCACACCCTGACCTTCCGCTCGCTGGTTGTGCCCGATTCCGCCTCCATCGAATTGAGTCTGAAAGCCACCCAGGAGTCGATTTTTCTGACCGTGGACGGCCAGACCGGCCTGGACCTGCAGGGGGACGACCGCATTCAGGTCCGCAAGTCCGACAGCACGGTCGAATTGATCGAATCTCCCGGCAACAGCTTCTTCGACATCCTGAGGCGCAAGCTCAAGTGGGGCGAGCGGTAAGGGAGCCGGTTCTATTTGAAACCAACGAAAAAAGAGTGATCCACCAAGGGCCAGGAAGCGTGACGGTTCTGCCGCGTGGGCAGGGCTGCGGCCCGGAAAGTCGGCGCGCGCCCCCTCGAGGAGAAAGAGTGATGGGAGGAGGCACC
>JAPOZE010000680.1 GCA_026706225.1 Acidobacteriota bacterium | reverse complement strand
GCGACGGGATCTCGGAGGCGATTCTTCGATCCCACCAAGTGGAAGATCAGACCCACGCGGAATCCCTCTATCTGAACAATCTGGTTCGCGACAAGAGGCGGGTCGTGGTGAAGTTGCTCAACAACGAAGAAATCGAAGGGTGGATTGAGTACTACGACAAGCGCTTTGTCCGTGTGACCCGCAACCGCGAAGCCAACGTGTTCATCTACAAGCACCAGATCAAGTATATCCAGGAACGCTGACCCATCATTCCAGATCCGTCAAGATGCCGGCCAGGCGGGCGGAGAAAGCCGAACGGGGCAGGATCCAGCGGGCGCCGGCCTTGCGGGCTTCCTCCGCGAGCTCGGTCTGAACGTGGGAAAAGTAAGCCAGAATGGGAATCGCATTCCCTCCGGACGAGCCCTTGAGTTCTTGAATCGCCCGAATCGGCTGAGTCGTCCTCCCATTGAGGTCGACGATGATGAGCTTGACTTTCTCCGGGTCGGCGTTCCGGAGAAGTTCCCGGGGAGTCTTCAGGAGCCGGGTGGGGACGGAGCACAGCCGGGCCGTGGAGGCGATCTTGCTGGAAAAGAAAAGATCGTCCACCAGTACCAGAACTTCATCGGGCATGGCAGTCCCTCCGAAAAAGGGCAAATCGCCTGCTGTCGCCCCGCCGGTCAAGCGCTGTGCCGAAACTGAATCGTCTCGCCGTCCTGAACCGGATACTCCTTGCCCTCCAGCCGGAGTAGTCCTCGTTGTCGGGCGGCGGAAAGGGATTCGACCTCCAGCAGCACATTCCAGGGAATCACTTCCGCCCGGATAAAGCACCTCTCCATGTCGGAGTGGACAGCGCCGGCCGCCTTGAGAGCCGGTGTTCCCCTGGGGATGGTCCAGGCACGACATTCCTCCTCCGACACGGTGAAGAAGGAAATCAGTCCCAGCAGTCGGTAGGTGGTCCGAATCAACCGGACCAGACCCGACTCGGCGAGCTCGTAGTCGGCCAGAAAGACCTCCGCCTCCTCCTCGGCCAACTCCGCCAACTCTGCCTCCAGTTTGCCGCAGACGGCTGTCATCTCGACGTTCGGCTGGCCGGCCAGGGTCTTGAGCCGGTAGAACTCGGCCAACTGCGGGATTCGCGCGGCAGCACCATCCGAGAGGTTGAGAACGTGGAGCAGCGGTTTCTCCGACAGGAAGGAGAACCCCCGAAGACGCTTTTTCTCCTCTCCACTCAGCCTGAGAGACCGAAGGGGCTTTTCCTGTTCCAGCCACTGCCGGCATTTTCGAAGCAGCCCCTCTTCCCCGATCAGATCCGGACTCTTCATTTTCTTGAGATCCTTTTCCAGGCGTTCCAGCCGCCTTTCAATCACGGTCAGGTCGCCCAGGATGAGTTCCAGATCCAACTCGGCGATGCTTTCTTCCGGAAGACCAGGAACTTCACCCTGAGGCAAAGGATCCTCGTCAAAGGCTCGAACCACGTGCACCAGTACATCCAGGTTGCGAAAGTCTCCCAAGCGGATTTCCGGAGCGGCGGCGCCCTTGTTGAAGGAGGGGACGTCCAGGTATTCAATCACCGCCGGGGTCGTTTTTCTGGGCCGGAACAGAGCCGCCAGCCGTTCCAGGCGCGCATCGGGGACGGTGGCCACGCCGATCGCCGCTCCTCCCCGCATGCGGGACCGGGCTGCAGGACCGATGTCTGCCTTGGTCAGGATCTTGAAGAGGGTGGACTTGCCCGCCGAAGGGAACCCGACAATTCCGGCTTTCACCAAGAGACTCCCTGGCCCGCCGTGCTGTGGCGGGGGCGCAATGTCTTGGACAACCCGATCACACCAGACCCAGGGTCAATATCTTGACCAAAATTCTCAGGAAGGATTTCCAGGGCGATTTTCCGGCGGGACCGGCGGAGCCGTAGGCCGATGCTCCCGGACCATTCCGTTCTCGGGAAGGCAGCGAACCGACACACCGACAATCCCGGAAATATTCCGGGGACAGGATTCGGCCCGGCGCAACTCTCATTCCCGGCCCCGGGGGCACGGTGAGAGTCCGGGAGTTGTCCTGGCCGGTGATTTCCAAGAGGCCCCGCTCGGACTGCACGCAGAGGGTCCCATCGGGCTCCAGTGTGATCTCGCCCCGGTAGGTGTCCCGCCGGAGTTGCGGGTCCGGACCTGCTCTGATCAGGAAGTCGGGTGTCAGGAACAGGTCACCCTGGGTGCCCTGAAGATCGTAGGCCACGCTCCCGCCGTGCAGGGTGAAGAGGAAGGGCGACCGCGGCTGCTGGACGGTCAAGTCGGTGTCCCGGCAGAGATCGAGCCGCCCCCCCGCCAGCAATTCCAGTTGGGCTTTGCCGCTTTTGCTGTGGATCCTGGTTCCGTCATAAATCATGGGGAACGGGGCTCGTCCGCCTCGCCCCCAGTCGACCCGGCCGGTCAATTGCAGACTGCCCTTGGAGGTCAAAACCCCCACGGGAAATTTGCCCTGCTGGCCTGGCTTGGCCAAAGGGCGGCCCTGCGACACCGTGCTTGTCGCGCAGAACAGAACCAGGCAAACCCCGGCGATCCACCAGGAACGGTCCGAGCAGGGAATCACAGGGGAATTCATGTCGGAATCTGCCGTGCCCCGATCACTCCTCCGGGGCAGAACACGGATTTCAGGCCGGGCGTTACCCCCATGGAAGAGTCGCCCTCAAGCCTGCCATCAGCCTAACAGAAAAAAGTTCGCCCCCGACAAATAAACTGCTTGACTCCGCCATCAGAACCCGTAGACTGACGTGGAGTAAAGTGGACTAGAAAAGACTTTTGTGGTCTTATGTGGATCTCAGGTCCGCATTGGGTGTCTTTCTCGTTTCCCGGCGATGGGCCACTTCGGAGCTTTGTCCCATGTTGCAACTCAGGGGAAGCCAAACCACCAAGCTGGATGGGAAGGGCCGCATCAAGCTGCCGGTAGGCTTTCGCTCCGAAATCGAGCGGGAACATGGAAACGAGTTCTATATCACCAGCCTCAAGGGAGACTGCATCCGGCTCTATCCTTTTGACGTCTGGGACGAGCTGGAAAAGAACATTGCAAATCTCGGCGCCAAGAAGCCGGTTGTCAAGAAATTCCTGCGCGTCACCAGCTATTACGGCCAAAAGGGCTTGATGGACAGCCAGGGCCGGTTGCTGCTTCCTCAGGGGTTGCGAGAGTCCGCCCGGCTTGAAGATGAAGTCAGGGTGGTGGGTTCCATGGATTACCTGGAAATCTGGCGAGACGACACCCTGAAGAGCGCCGTCGAGAGCAATCCGTGGACCGACAGCGACGACGAGGAACTCTCCGATCTGGGGATCGCGGGATGAGCTTGACCGGTCTCGCGGCCGCACGCGTTCCAATGGTTTCGACGCCTCGAGTCAAGACAGGCCCCGGAGAGGCGGGGGACCTTCACCGGCCGGTGATGCTCTCCCAGGTCGTCGAGTATCTGCGGCCTCAATCGAGCGGCGTCTATATCGATGCCACGCTTGGCCTGGGGAGCCATGCACGGGCCATTCTGGAGAAGTCCTCTCCGAAAGGGAAACTGCTGGGGATCGATCGCGACCGTCAGAGCCTGGACAGGGCTGCCCGGGGGCTGGCCGGCTACGAGGGACGCCTGCAGCTCCACCACGGAAATTTTGCCGAGGTGAAGGACATCGCCGGCCGCAGGCGGTTCAGCTCCTGTGACGGGATCCTGGCCGACCTGGGTCTTTCTTCCTTCCAGTTGGAAACGGCGGAACGCGGCTTCAGCTTTCAAAGATCCGGACCACTGGATATGAGAATGGACACCGACTCTTCACTGACGGCTGCCGAGGTGGTCAACCGCTTTCCGGAGCCGAAGCTGGCAGGGCTGATTTACAGCTTTGGAGAAGAGCCGGGTTCTCGCCGAATCGCCCGGGCTATCGTGCGGGCCAGACCCCTGCACGACACCCTTAGTCTGGCAGAGGTGGTTTCCCGGGCGGTGCGCTCCCGCCGCCGGTCCAAAATCCATCCGGCGACGCGAACCTTTCAGGCACTCAGAATTGTTGTCAATGACGAATTGGAGGCGCTGCGGCAATTCGTCGCCGCTGCGATCGAGTTGCTGAAGGAAGGGGGGAGGCTGGCAATCATCAGCTTCCATTCTCTGGAGGACCGGATCGTGAAAGGCTCCCTGGGCTCCATGGCTCGGGGGTGTATCTGTCCTCCCGAGATGCCTGCTTGTGCTTGTGGCCGGAAAAAGCTGGTGAAGCTGGTTTGCCGCAAGCCCGTTTCTCCGAGCGAGGCGGAAAAGATCAGAAACCCCCGGTCACGAAGCGCCAGGCTGAGGGTGGCCGAGCGGTTGTGAAGTCGCGGCCGTTGCGATGCCGTCGAGCTTCGAAGGCTTGCTTGAGGCGAGGAGGTCCGATGACTGAGATTCACATGGTGAAGCAGATTGACAACTCCAGGTTGGCCAAGGAGTTGGATTTTCAGAAGACCCGGGAATGCCTGGTGCTCATGATCCTGGCCATGTTGTGTCTGCTGGCGCTGCTCTGCCTGGCCTGGCAGCAGTTCGAGGTCATTCGCCGTGGCTATGAGCGTGAGGAGCTGCGGAAGGAAATCAAGCATCTGACTGAGATCAACCGCCAGCTCAAGCTGGAGAGGGCCACCTTGCGCAGCCCTCAGCGCATCGATCTGATCGCCAGGAAACAGCTTGGACTCACCAGTCCCTCGTTCGACCAGATTGTGATCCAGCCAGCCCCGGAGGCGCCGCGACCGACCGAGATTGTGGTTGCGGCCCGGGAAGGCCGCGGCATGGATGCGCTCCCGGCCCGATTCGGAGCGCTTCCCTGAGCCGACTTGCGGATTCCGGATTTACAACGGTGAACAGGGTGGCGGACGGGAATCCAGCGCGGCGAGCCCTTCTCCCGTCGACAGCCTTTTGATTCCGAGTGGGACTCTCCATGCCGGCCAAACGCCCAAAGCTATTCCAGGCCCGCCTTGGCCTTCTGGTGCTCTTTTTCGTTGCCTGGTCCTGCCTGATCGTCTTCCGTCTTGTCGACCTGCAGATTGTCCGCTACCCGGAAATGCGGGAACGTGCGCGGCGCCAGCAGACCCGCATGTTTGAGATCAGTCCCAAACGCGGGACGATTTACGACCGCCGAGACAGGGAGCTGGCAGTCAGCATCAAGGTGGAGTCGGTATTTGCAGTTCCCCACAAGATAGCCGACAAGTCCCGAACGGCTACCCTCCTGGCCCGTACCCTGGGCCTGGATCCCGACAGGGTTCGGCGACGATTGGAGGGGGCCCGATCCTTCGGCTGGATCAAGCGGAAAGTGGACTATCCTCACGTCCAGAAGGTCCGGGAGCTGGACTTGCCCGGCATCTACTTCGAGACGGAAAACAAGCGCTTCTATCCCAAGCGGGAACTGGCTGCCCATGTCCTCGGCTATGTGGGCATGGACAACGAGGGTTTGGCCGGTCTGGAGCACCTGTATGAACGGGACGTGCGTGGCACGCCCGGCCGGATCCTGCTGCATACCGATGCCAGGAAGCGATACTTCAGCAGCGTGGAAAGGCCTCCCACGGCAGGCGCCGACCTGGTCTTGACCCTGGATGAGTCGATCCAGTACCTGGTGGAGCAGGAACTGCAGGCTCAGGTAGAGAAAAGCAGGGCCCGGGGCGGCGCCGCCATCGTGATGAACCCGTCCACCGGCGCCATTCTGGCCATGGCCAACGTGCCCACCTTCAACCCGAATCACTATGGCCGCTATTCCGAATCCGCCTGGAGGAATCAGGCCATCCTCAATATCTACGAGCCCGGATCCACCTTCAAGGTCTTCACGGCGGCCGCAGCGCTGGAGGAAGGGTTGACCACCCCCGAGGAGCAGATTCACTGCATGAATGGCGGCATCGTGATCGGAAAGCACCGAATCCGGGACCACAAACCCTTTGGGTGGCTGTCGGTTCGGGAAGTGATCGCGCGTTCCAGCAACGTAGGCGTCATCCAGCTGGGCTTTCGGATCGGCAAGCAGCGGCTGGAGCGCTACCTCCGGCACTACGGATTCGGCCGGCCCACCCAGGTGGATCTACCCGGAGAAGCCAGAGGGTTGCTGCGTCCGGCTTCAGACTGGCACACGGTCGACCTGGGGACCATTTCCATGGGGCAGGGGATCGGCGTGACACCCCTGCAAATGATCACGGCGGCGGGAATGATAGCCAACGGTGGCGAGTGGATTCCTCCCCGTGTTGTCGAGCGTGTCCGCTCGGATCGGATCTCCCGGAGTCCTTCCTTGTCGCAGGCCGGGGGCAGAAGAGTCCTGCGGAAAGAGACGGCTGAAACCATCAAGGAAATGATGAGCCTCGTGGTTGCCGAAGGAACTGGCAGGAGGGCTCGGCTGAGGGGTTTTTCGGCGGCGGGCAAGACCGGCACGGCCCAGAAGGTGGATGAGCGCGGACGCTACTCTCACACCCAATTCATAGCCTCCTTCGTCGGTTTCGCTCCCGTGGAAAATCCCGCTCTCTCGATCGTGGTGTTGATCGATGAGCCTCGCGGTCTCTATTACGGAGGTCAGGTTGCCGCACCGGTATTCCAGAAGATCGCCGAGAAGACACTGAATTATCTTTCGGTGCCCCCCGATCAGCCCCAACAGGAATGGAGGGACGACACCCGGGTTGCGGAACTCCGCGCCGAGGAGAATCCGTCGGAGGAACCATTGATGGACGCGGTTGCATGGACTCCGGCTTCCCTGAACGGCCGGCAGGCATTGAGCCTCAGCGCGGCGACCGTGAATGCTCGGCAAGAGTCGGACCTGGGGGGCTACGAGGACGTGGCGATCGGGGGCCTGACCATGGTGGCTGTGCCCAATCTAATGGGGAAGTCGCTGCGAGCGGTGATGGCGGAGGGGAATCGGGCCCGTTTGCAGGTGGAGGCCAAGGGTGCCGGTCTGGTGATCCAACAGTCGCCCGCGCCCGACTCCAAGGTGGCGCCGGGCTCGACTGTGAGAGTCCAACTCAACCGAAATCTCTGACCCGCACGACTCGCCGTGCTCCCCGGTGTAAGCAGCGGGCAGGTATCCGCCGGTGGGACCATGCAACTGGGTGACCTGATCAGGAATGTCGAACTCAGTGTAGCGGCCGAGTCTCTCGAGGCGGACATTTCAGGAATCGCCTACGATTCACGACAGGTCAGGAACGGGCACCTCTTCGCAGCCATCCGGGGGACCAGAACCGACGGCAATCGTTTTGTCGATCAGGCGGTGCAGCGTGGAGCCGGCGCAATTCTGTCGGAAGATTCCAGACCGGAGTCCTTTCCCCTCCCGTGGATACAGGTCGAGCATGACCGGCGAGCCTTGGCGCAAACGGCCGCGAACTTTTACGATCATCCCAGTCGGAAACTGCGCCTGGCGGGGGTGACCGGGACCAATGGCAAGACGTCCACCGCCTATCTACTCGAGTCCATTCTGAAGACCGGGGGCTCACGGGTGGGGTTGATCAGCACCATCGCCTATCGAACTCCGGGCTGGTCGGCTCCGGCGGGACTCACCACCCCGGAAAGCCTCGACCTGCAGGAGCTTTTCCATCGCTTTCGCCAGCAGGGCTGCCGGCAGGTGGTGATGGAGGTTTCCTCTCATGCGCTGGACCTGAACCGTGTCCATGCAACCCGCTTCGAAGTGGCGGTCTTTACCAATCTGTCGCCGGAACACCTGGACTTCCATCGGTCCATGGACAGCTATTACCGGGCCAAGAAACAGTTGTTTGTGGACACGGGGAACGGGCCGCCCAGGGTGTCCATCGTAAACGTGGATGACGCCTGGGGACAAAAACTGGCTGGGAGCATCCCGGGCCGATGCCTCACCTTTTCCCTGCACCGCCAGGCCGATTTCGGAGTGATTGAGTGCCAGTCCGGATGGAGGGGCATGCGAGTCCGGTTACGACTTCAGGAGCAGGAGTTGGAGGTGCGTACGCCACTGTTGGGGAGTTTCAATCTTTCCAATCTTCTGGCGGCGGCTGCCGCTGCCAGCAGTCTGGGTGCCGACCGGGATGCCCTGAGAGATGGAATCGCGGCCTGTCCGCCCATTCCGGGCCGGTTCGAACAAATCGATTGCGGGCAGTCCTTTCACGTGATCGTGGATTATGCCCATACCCCCGACGCACTGCGCAAGATCCTGGCCACCGCCAGGGAACTGGGTCCTCGGAGAGTGTTGGTGCTGTTTGGATGCGGCGGCGAGCGGGACCGTTCCAAACGGCCGGCAATGGGGGCGATTGCCGAACAGCACAGCGACTGGGTCATGCTCACCTCCGACAATGCGCGCGGTGAG
>JAPOZE010000201.1 GCA_026706225.1 Acidobacteriota bacterium | reverse complement strand
AGCGGCTCGCGACGGCGGTGCATGCGGGCGGGACGCCCGCGCTCCCGGGTGGGCTTCATCCCCTGACCCCGTCCCACCAAAGGAGCTCCATCGTTATTCGTGTCCATTCGTGGTTCGCCTTTAAAAACGATCAGAAGTTTCTTCCTCGTATGATCTGCCCATCAGGGGGGCGGTACTTGTCTGAAACAAACGCCTGCGCTTGGTGGCTGGAAACCGGTTCAATGTTCTGCATTTTTCATAAGGCTCGGTAGAGGGCCTTTTTCAATACCGGGTGCGACCCGGTGAGAAATGCGGGTTCACCACCAAAAGCACAAAAGTCACCATTGGTGTTTTTGTGCCTTTTGTGGCCATTTCCAGCAAAGGGCAAACGTCCCGCTGCCGAATTTGCAAGAGGTTCAGGCAAGCATGAGTAGATCTTTGATTCACATCGATGCGCTGGATACAGGAGGGCTGTCACTCCGGCAGCGGTTTGCCCCGGGTTTCCGGTGCGACGGGAAGGACGCAGACGCCCACCAGGTAGATGCCGGCCAGAGAAATCGCTGCCGAACGGAAGGGGCTGGCAAAGCCCGCCTCTTCAAAGAGGACCGTCAGCGTTCCCAGGGTCAAGGGGCCCACGGCCGCGATGATGCGGCCCACGTTGTAGCAGAAGCCCACCCCGGTGCTCCGCAGGTGGGTCGGGTAGAGCTCGGGGAAGTAAATGGAGTAGCCGCCGAAAACCATCAAGTTGCAGAAACCCAGCACGGGAACCATCCAGAGCACCTGGGCGGGGCTCTCCAGCCATCCGAAGGTCCAGATGGTCGCCCCCAGACCCAGCAGGAAGGCGACCACGAAGGCGGGCCGCCGCCCCACCCGGGCGGTCAGCAGCGTGAAGGCGAAAATGCCGCCGAAGGCTCCGACATCCTGGAGCAGGGTCCCCATGCTCACGTACCAGCTCCTGGTCTCGGCCGAGACATCGGCCAAGGCCTCCCGGATCAGCTCGGGAGACCAGAATCCGATCCCCCAAAGCCCGATCACCCCCGAGATCGCCAGGGTGAGGCCGACCAGGGTGTGGCGCCTCCAACGCGGAACGCTAAAAAGCTCTCCCACCGAACCGAGCTGACTCCGAAGCTGCTCGCTCCCGCTTTCCCGCACCCTGCGCCAGACCTCCGGCTCCTTCAGCTTCCGCCTGACGGCAGCCACCAGCAGCGAGGGGAAGACCCCGACCATGAACAGATAGCGCCACCCCAGCGGCAGGACCACGAAACTGATGGCGGATCCCAGGATGTTCCCCACCGCGGAGAGAGCCTGGAGCAGTCCCAAGGCGTGGGCACGGGCGCGCGCGGGCATGACCTCGGCCACCAGGGCGACCCCGGCGGCAAACTCTCCACCCACGCCCAGTCCGGTGAGGAACCGGTAGAAGGTGAAGTCGACCCAGCTCACCGACAGCGCGGAGAGTCCGGTGAAGGCGGAATAGATCAGGATGGTCAGCAGTATGGTCTTGGCGCGTCCCCAGCGGTCGCCCAAGATGCCGAAGACGAACCCTCCGGTGGCCCATCCCAGCATGAAGACGGCCGTCGCCACCCCGCCGTACCAGGTCACTTCGCTGGCCGGGGTGCCTGCCGGCAGCAGCTCCTCCAGCGCCGGCCCCCTGGCCAGCACAAAGATGCGCTGGTCCATGGTGTCGAACAGCCACCCCAGGGAGGCCACGATCAGGACCCACCAGTGGTAGCCGGTCATTCCCCGGTACCAGGGACCTGACTGGTCTTGGCTACTCATGTCGCGGTCACCCACGTTGCCGCTCCAAAGCCCGGAATTCGGCGCGCCGGGGTTCATTCCCGCCGCCCTTCCCAGCCCGGTCCTATCCCGATTCCACTGCTCCCTCGTGCATCCAGCGCTTCAGCAAAGGCACCAGGAGGAAGCAGACCACAGCCGACCCAATGGCCGTCAGGGCGATGCTCCCGAACACGTCGCCATAAACGTGCACGGTGTCCTTCGGTACCGGGACCAGGCCTTCACCATAGCCCCCTTCGGTGACGCCGGTGAACTGGGCGATGATAGCCGCCAGAAATTGGGAGAAGGCGGTCGCCAGGAACCAGGCTCCCATCACCGTGCTCACCAGGCGTGCCGGGGACAGTCGGGTCACCATGGAGAGCCCCACGGGGGAGAGGCAGAGTTCCCCGGTGGTATGGAGCAAATACCCCAGAAAGATCCATCCGAGCGCCACCATGCCCCGTTCGTCGGCGCTCTGGGCACCGTACCAGAAAGCTCCGAAGCCAAGTCCCAGCTGCAACAGTCCCAGGGAGAACTTGAGGGGCGTGCTGGGCTCCAGGTGAATTCGCCCCAGAAATGTCCACAAGGCGCTGAATGCGATCCCGAACAGAAGGATGTAGATCGGGTTGACAGCCTGAAAGACCGAGGCCGGGCTCTCGGATCCGCCAACCGACATGCCCTGGTTGCCCGGGGTCACGACCCATGCAAGCCTCTCGCTTCCCCCCGGCGCACCCGCGGCGGCCCGAAGATAGGTGAGTCCGCTCATGGTCAAGCGGTCATCCCGGGTGGCCGACGCAACCAACTGTTCCACTTCTTTCCGGCTGAGATTTCCCTTGCGCTTTTCCTCGATGCGGATAGCCTCTTCGACCCGCTGCTTCATCCGCGGGCTGGCATTCCGGTGGCCAAGCTGCTCCTGGGTGAGCAGCGGCAACCGCATCAGATCGGCGTCCGCGCTCTGAACCGGAATGCGGAAGGTGAGAGTGCTGCCCACATCGCCGGCGGCCAGCTGCCGCTCTTCGGCCACCCGGTCGACGTTGCGGTCGGTAAAGTTGTTCACCGAACTGCCGGCCTGTTCGAAAAAGGCCCAGAAGAGCATGGAGAAGAAGGTGAGGATCAACACCACATACATCCGTTCCCGGGGCACCTTGTCCAGCCGGAGGGTCTCCATGCCCAGGTAGACCAGAGCCACCAGCCCGGCCAGCATCAGGATGAGGCCGGCCGGCGTGCTCATCTGAGCCAGCACATCGGCGGAAACCTGCAGGATCGCATTGCCGCTGGATTTGAGGCTGTCCACCAGCGCGGAGGGGATGACGGTGACGTTGCGGTTGGCCGAAACCAGCAGCGCCAGCACGGGAATCGACAGCAGCGAGAGGAGGTAGACCGACCACTCGGCGGAGATGGGACCGGCCACCGGCTTGCGCAGCCGTTGAGGATCCGAGGGGGCTCCCACCTCAGCCGGCAAGCCTCCCCGGCCCAGCGCAACCCAGGCGATCACGCCCGCGATCAGAAGCGCGACACCCACGAAGATATTGACGCCGGTGGAAAAGGGGTTGTCGGGACGGAAGTAAAAGAGTCCGAGGGCTGCCGCCACGGCGCCCGACATGATCAGAACCTGGGTGATGCGGACCGGAGCCACAAAGACGGCCAGACCGGTGAGCATGCCCAGGGTGGCCAGCCCGAAGCCGTAGTGCCAGCCGTAGGTCTCGCCGATGTAGCCGCACAGCAGGGGCGACATGGCCGCGCCCAGGTTGATCCCCATGTAGAAGATGGTGAAGCCGGTGTCCCGCTTGGGGCTGCCCTGCGGATAGAGCGAACCCACCATGGTCGAGATGTTGGGCTTGAAAAACCCATTGCCCACGATCAGCAGCGCCAGGGCCAGGAAAAAGGCCACGTCGCTTTCCGCCGACATCATCAGGTGACCGCCGGCCATCAGCAGACCGCCCAGAACCACCGCTCGCCGGGCGCCCAGCAGGCGGTCGGCCAGCATGCCGCCGAAAAGAGGGGTCATGTAGACCAGCGCCGTGTAAGCGCCATAGATGGCGTAGGCATCCCTGTCGCCGTACCCCAGGAAGCCCTTGAGCATGTAGAACAGGAGCAGGGCCCGCATTCCGTAAAAGGAGAAGCGTTCCCACATCTCGGCAAAGAACAGGGTGAACAGGCCGGTCGGGTGTCCGAACAGGGTTCCAGGCTGCTGCGCATTCATCGGCTGAGCTCCTTGATCATCGGGCTGAGTACGCTCCGGAGAAATCCGGTCTGAGGCCGGGAAGGCGGCTTTCGGCGCGGGCGGTATATCCACTGCACGGCAAGCGCACGGCTAGCATAGGGAAAATCCCCGGGGTTTGCAACGGAGGGCAGACCACCCTGCGGCAAACGGAAAGGCTGCCGCCACGGCGACGGTGGGGATGGCCCGACAGCAGTCCGGAAGGGTGTGCAACTTCTTCTCGGTCCACCTCGTAAAGCTGAGATCTGAGGCCTGATCTGGCGTATAATGCGGCGATGCGCGCGGTCCCGCCCGGGACCCATCTTCCCCAGGCCGGATACAACTGAAAACGGTCAACCGTACCGGAGGTCTTCCATGAACAAAGAGTCGAATGAGAGCTGGCGCGGCAAAGTAGGCAAGCTGAATGAAGCCGAGATCGCCGAATTTCTTTCAGGGCCTGAATTCTGCCGGCTGGGGTGCCTGGATGCGGACGGCTGGCCCTACGTGGTTCCCTGCTGGTTCGAGTACGCGGACGGAGGCTTCTACATCATCCCCCGAGGGCGTTCCGCCTGGGCCAAGCACATACAGCGGGACGGACGCGTGTTTCTCTGCATCGACGACTCCACCATCTACAACCGCCGCGTTCTGGTCAAGGGTGAAGCCACCGTGCTGGAGGAAGCCAACGTCGGCGGCCGCTGGGTGGAGATCGGTCACAAGATGGCGCTTCGCTATCTGGGAGAAAGGGGCCCCGACTACCTGGTGCCGACCTTGAACGAACCCCGCTGGCTGCTGTTCGTGAAACCGATCACCATGAAAACCTGGCAGGGAGTCAATTGGGCCAAGAAGTACAAGCATACGGACTGGTGAACCAGGCCTCGCCGAACCGCACACAAGGGACCACGGGGCCCATGGACAACAGCGATACCCAAGCCGCCCTGCGGTATCACCGGCAGACCAAGCACTCCTATCACAGTGTCCGGTTCGGTTCCCATACCCTGGATTGGGCCAACCGGCCCGAGCCCTTCAAGGTCTATTCGGACCTGCAGCGCATTCCGCTGCCCGACCAATGGCGGGACTCGGAGCTCCCTGCCCTGGCGTCGCTGCTGCCGTTGGATTCTCCCGGCCCGCCCCGGTCGGTTCCCGACCTGGAGGATCTGGCAAGGCTTCTCTATTGCTGTGGCGGCATCACCAAGCGAAAGCCCTACCCCGGCGGGGATATCCTGTTTCGGGCGGCCTCCTGCACGGGAGCGCTCTATGAGATCGAGCTCTACGTGGTCTGCGGCGATCTGAACGGGTTGCCGGCGGGAGTCTACCACTTCGATCCCCGGGACTTTGCGCTGGAACGCCTGCGTTCGGGCGACTTCCGGGGCTTGCTGGCAAAGGCCTCGGGGCGGGAACCGCAGTTGTCCAGGGCCCCGGTGACCATTGTCTCGACCGGGACCTACTGGCGCAACGCCTGGAAGTACCGGGCCCGCACCTACCGTCACTTCGGGTGGGACAACGGAACCATGCTGGCCAACCTGTTCGCCACGTCCCGGGCCCTGGGCTTCCCTCACCGGCTGGTGCTCGGGTTTGCCGACCAGGAGGTCAATGGCTTGCTGGACCTGGACACCGACCGCGAAGTAACCCTGTCGCTGGCGGCCATCGGCGTTTGCCGGGAGGAAGTGTCCAACGACTGTCCCCCGCTGGAACCCTTGCCGGCACGGACCGGCGCCGCCGGCGGCGAGGTGGACTACCCGGAGATGAGGGAGATGCACGCGTCCACCATGATCGGAACCGCCGAGGAGGCGAGCGCCTGGCGCGGGAGCCTTGGCCGGCAACCGGATGCCGTCCAGGGCAAACGCTTTCGCTTGGAGCCCCTATCGTTGAGCGAAATCCCTACAGGGCCGCTCGAGCCGGTCATCCGCCGGCGAGGATCCAGCCGTCGCTTCGCGCCGGCTCCCGTCTCCTTTCAGGCGTTCTCCACCATGCTCTACTATTCGGCTCAGGAGGTGTCGGCCGACTTCCTGGGACCTGGGGGCGGACTGCTCAACGACTGGTATATCACAGCCAACGCGGTGGAAGGCCTGCCCTCGGGAGCCTATTGGCTGGACCGTGACCGCAGGGAGCTGGAGCTGCTTCGCCAAGGCGGCTTCCGCCAGGAGATGGGCTACCTGGGACTGGAGCAGGACTTGCCGGCCGAGGCCAGCTTCGACGTCTTCTTCATGGCCGACCTGGAGCCCGTGCTGGAGCGGTTCGGCAATCGAGGCTATCGCGCCCTGCAACTGGAGGCGGGCCTGCTGGGGGGAAGACTCTACCTGTCGGCCTACGCCCAGAGGCTTGGGGCCACCGGGCTGACTTTCTACGACGACGATGTCACGGCCTTCTTTTCGCCCCACGCCCGGGGCAAGAGCGCCATTTTCCTGATGGCCCTGGGAAAGGGCAGACGCCGGGAGTTGGTGTCGCTTGGCTGACTCCGTCTCCGTCCGGATTGAATCGGGCCGGACGGAATCGGCCGGAACCATCCTCCTGGACCAACAACCATGAACCAACAGCTCGAAGACACCGCAATCGCTTTGGGCGTGGACAAGATTCGCCGGCACATCTTTATCTGCTGCGACCAGACCAAGCCCAAGTGCTGCGAGAAGGCCGCCAGCCTGGAATCGTGGAACTACCTCAAGAGCCGCCTGCAGGAACTCAATCTGACCGGCCCGGGGGGCGTCTTTCGCACCAAGGCCAACTGTCTGCGCATCTGTCTGCAAGGGCCCACCGCCGTGGTGTATCCGGAGGGGACCTGGTACCACTCCTGCACTCCGGAGGTGATCGAGCGCATCATCCAGGAGCACCTGATCGGGGGGGTGCCGGTGGAGGAATTCGTCATTACGGAGCACCCGCTCCCATCCCCGGGAGACCCATAGGAAGGCACAATGAAGTCCCAAGCCGGCGACGACCGCTACCCGGCGCTTCTGGCCCGGGCTTCCCGGCTGCGTGACCGGGGAAAAGGTCGCATCCTCAGCTTCTCGCCCAAGGTGTTTCTCCCGCTGACCCAGCTCTGCCGGGATGCCTGCGGCTACTGCGTCTTTCGCCAGCCTCCCGGCCGGCTCCGGTCCCCTTACATGAGTCCCGAGGAGGTTCTGGCCGTGGCCCGGGAGGGAGAGAAACGGGGATGCCGCGAAGCTCTGCTGGTGCTGGGAGAACGGCCGGAGGAGCGATACCCCGAAGCCCGTCGGTGGCTGTCCCAAGAGGGCTACGACAGCACCATCGACTATCTGGAGACGATCTGCCGGATGCTGCTGCGGGAGACCTCCCTCTACCCTCACAGCAACGCCGGCACGCTGCTCCCGTCGGAGCTGGAAACCCTCAAGCCAGTGAACGTCTCTCTGGGCCTGATGCTGGAGAGCAGCAGCCCCAGGCTCTGCGATCCCGGCGGGCCTCACGAGCACGCCCCCAGCAAGCACCCCCAGGTCCGGCTGGACACCCTGAGTTCCGCCGGGCAGTTGAAGATCCCGGTGACGACCGGCTTGCTGGTGGGAATCGGAGAGACTGCGCGGGAACGGAGGGAGGCCTTGCACCTGATCGGTGAACTTCACCGGCGCTACTGGCACGTCCAGGAAGTCATCATTCAGAATTTCCGGGCCAAGGCGGCCACACCCATGAAGTGGGCCGACGAACTGTCCACCGAGGAGACGCTGACAACCGTCGCCGAAGCCAGGACTATTCTGGGCCCGGAGATGAACATCCAGGTGCCGCCCAACCTGAGCGGATCGGGCCGAGAGAACGGCTACCTGGAGTTTCTGGGCGCGGGCATCAACGACTGGGGCGGCATCTCCCCGGTGACCATCGACCACGTCAACCCCGAAGCCCCCTGGCCCCACCTGGCCCAACTGCGGCGCCAGGTCGAAGACAGGAACTTCCGGCTGAGGGCTCGCTTCGCCCTCTACCCTGAATTCATTCGCCGCAAGAAAAACGGTCTGCCGGCCGGGTTGAGAAGCCGCCTGGAGGCCGACGCCGATGCCGAGGGGTTCGTGCCCCAGGCCGAACTCGAGCCGCTTTGGGAGAAACGGCCATGCTGACCCAAGGGGAACCAGGGGGAGCGCTCAGGAGTCAAGCCGAGGTGGAGTCCGCCCTGGGAAAGGCGACGCCTCCGGTGGCCCGGGCCATCGAGGGCTGCCTGCAGGGCCGGGACCCCGCGGAGTCACAGGTGGTCCAGCTCTTCAATACAGGAGAAACCGACTACCGGGTGCTGCTCAAGGCTGCCGACTTCCTGCGATGGCGGACCGTGGGAGACGATGTGACCTACGTGGTGAATCGCAACATCAACTTCACCAACGTCTGCGTCAAGCGATGCG
>JAPOZE010000544.1 GCA_026706225.1 Acidobacteriota bacterium | reverse complement strand
CAGGGCCGGTTGGCGGCGACCTCGGCTTTAGCCGGCAGGCTGGAGATCCACTCCCGAATCAGCTCCACGGCTTCCCGGTCGACCACGTTGGAGGCGATGTGCGGCATGCGCCCCAGACCCAGCTTGGTCATGCGGTAGAGGATCAGGGACCGGTCCGGGTCTCCCGGAGCCAGCAGGCGGCCGTCGACGATGTCGAAATCTCCGTGCCCGGGAGTCACGTCCAACGTCCTGGTCTCTTTCAGGGAGATGGTTGCGTGCAATAGAAAATCGGCATTGCCGCCTCCCCATTTCTGGTGGCAGTGGGCGCAATTGGAGTGCAGGTAGGCGCGGGCCCGCTCGTCCAGAGAACGGTTCCGGTCGAGGTGGTCGTAGATTCTGGGAAGCGCTGACGGCGACTTGGGCAACGGCTCGGTGAACACCCCCAACCGGTGCAGCACCTCCAACTGGTTGGCCGTGGTCCATCCGTAGTCGTGCTCCTTGTTCATCTGCAGGGTGTTCAAGCCCAGGACGTATTTGGCGGGCACGGTGTGGCAGAGGGTGCATTCGGCACGGCTGGGAAAGCGCCAGACCTGCTCGCGCTTTCCGCCCGTGGCCTCCGGATCGGAAATGGTATAGGTTCGATTCAGGCCCCGCGTTCCCACCAGGGTGGCGTCGGTCTGGTCCTCGTTCCAGACGTAGGAGTATCCCTTCCAGTACTGGTCTCCAACCTCCTCGGTTCCGCCGAGAGCCTCCTGGTGGAGCAGGCGGGTCTCCACCCGGTGGAGGCTGTCCGGGTTTCCGGCCTCCAGTTCCAGGGAGAAGGTCTTGACGATCACCGTGCCGTCAGGGAAACGCCAGCCCAGGGGGGCGCCGGGCGCGGGTTGCGGGTACTCCACCGTGTCGAATTCCACCTGGGAGTCCCCGGGGATGGCGATCCAGCGCTCCTTGACGGCGGCGTCGGACCAGAGCTCCGAGTTCACCGAGTAGGGAATCAGGCCGGGGGCGGGCTTGTGCTCCCGCACCGAGGAGAAGAGCCCTGTCTGGCTCAGCCGGAGGGGGAACCGGTTGGGTTGGCGCACCGCCGGAGAGCGGACCAGCCGATGAATCTGGCCCCCGATGAAGTCCATCACGTAGAGTGCGCCCTGGTGGGTCTGCCCGAAATCGATGATGCGGAAGGAGGTGTCGACCAGTTCCCGGTGGTCGCTGACCTGGTCTCCGTCGTGGCGGAACCCCCAGATACGTCCGGTGTCGTAGTCCCCGTAGACGTAGGTCCCGACGATTTCCGGCAGCCGCTCGCCGCGATAGATAAAGCCTCCGGTGATGGAGCGGAAATCGGCGTGGCCGTGCTCGACGACGGGTTTCAGAATGGGTGAAGGCCCCAGGCGGCGATCGGGTCGGAAGGGGTGGCTCCCTTCCTGGACGCTCCAGCCGTAGTTGCCTCCCGGCTGGATCAGGTAGATCATTTCCCACAGGTCCTGGCCCACTTCTCCGGCCCAGAGATTTCCGGTGTGGCGGTCGAAGTTCATCTTCCAGATCTGGCGCAGGCCGTAAGCCCAGATCTCCGCACGGGCGCCCTTCCGGCCCACAAAGGGGTTGTCCTTGGGAATCCCATAGGTCATTCCCGGATCGGGGCGGTCGACGTCGATCCTCAGAATGGAGGCCAGCAGGTCGGAGACGTCCTGTCCGGTGTCGAGCTCGTCGGCGATGCCGCTGCCGTCTCCGGTGGCGATGTAGAGATAGCCGTCGGGCCCGAACCTGAGACAGCCTCCGTTGTGTCCGCCGGAAGGCCATTCAAAGATGATGGTTTCGGAGGCGGGATCGGCCTGGTAGGGGTTGTCGGACCGAACCCGGAAGCGTGAGATCCGGGTGCCCTTGGGGAGGGTCTTGATGGGGTCCAGCACGTAGGTGACGTAGAAGTAGCCGTTCTCCTGGAACCTGGGGTGGAACGCCAACCCGTAGGTGGTCTTCTTGAGGTCGATCAGCAACTCGGCCTCGGTGGTCTCCCGATCCGCTTCAAAAGAAAAAATCTTGCCGAAACGCTCCACCACGAACAGACGATCGCTGCCGGGAGCGATGGTCAACTCCAAAGGCTGCTCGAACCTCAGGTGGGGGAAGGCCACCTCGGTGCGGAAGGGGTTGGGAGGATCGGGAGACCCCTTGACCCGAGAGGTGGTCCACAGGGTTCGTTTGAGAGTGGCGTAGGTGTCTCGAAACCCGTTTTCCTTCTCCGACCCTTCCTCCGCGGCAGCCGGGGTTGCGCCACCGGCCGCCGCCCAAAGCACTGCGGCAAGCAGGACTGTTCCACGCATGGGACCCTCAGTTTCCGATTTCAGATTCGCCGGTCTTTCCCTGATCCAGCACCGATTCCATTGGACGAATCGGGGAGATTCTAACCCGTCGATCCGGGTGGGGCAAGGACGCCGCAGTGGGGAACCGGCCATCGCGGGCTGCTTTCCCCACCCGTGTCGTTTCCCGGCTCTTCCCGTTGGCCCGGGCATCTCCGCAATGGGCACCCACAAGGGGTGCCCCTACTCGACGAATCCCAGGTCGAAGCGCGAGAGGGTGATGAAAGCATAGCCGCCGCGCTCCCAGATCACTCCAATGCTCCGGTCAGATAGCAGGGTCATGTCGGAGTAGGCCGCCTTGTCTTCGGAAATCACCCGTTCGTTGCCAAAGGTCTTGCCTTCGTCGTAGCTGACACGCAGAACCATCGTCTGCCTCCCGGGGCCCTTGGGCCCGCTCCAGAGGATTCGATTGCGGTCGGAGCCCGCCGACACCAGGGAGTAGCGCTCGATGCCGGAGGCAATGGGCGGCACCACCTGCCCGGTCCTGGGGGGAGACCAGGTCTGGCCGCCGTCGCTGCTGAGAAAGATCGACCGGGTCGGACCCTCGTCCTGGCGGGCGTCCATCAGGAGGTTGCCGTCGGCCAACTCGACGAATTGGTTCTCGCTGGTGGAGGAGGAGGCCAACTGGCCCCGAGTCCAGGTCTCTCCATGGTCGTCGCTGTAGATGGCGAACGCCGTCCAGGTGGTGGGAGTGTACGTTTTGCCGTCGTTGCCCTTTCCGGTCGTCTGGGCGACTGGAACGATCAGGCGCCCCTTGGCGTTCTGAACGGCGCCGCCCGGACCGAAGAAGGAGCTTCCCCACTGCTCGATGTCGCGGGCGATTCCGGTGAGGTCCATGGGGTCGGACCAGGTGAGCCCGTTGTCCTGGCTGTAGCGTGCCCAGGCCTGGGAGTCGTCGGTTCCGACCCTGGCGCTCGCGCTGCTGCGGTCCGGCCGGGTCCGGTTGTGAAACAGCCACACCCGGTTGGTGGTCCGATCCAGCAGAGTGACGGGATTGCAGGATCCCCAGCGCTCCCCGGGATCGTCCAGCACGCTCATCTCCGACCAGGTCTTGCCGCCGTCCGTGCTGCGCTTGTAGACCAGGTCGATGTCGTTGCCGTGCGTGCCGGGATCGTGCCGGTTGTACTTGCGAGCTTCGGTAAACACCAGCAGCGATCCGTCCGGGGCTGTTTCGACGGCCGGGATGCGGTAGGTGTGGTAGCCGTCCTGGCCCGAGGTGAAAACGTCCACGTGGGTGATCTCTGGCTCGGCCGCACATCCCTGCAGAAGGAGCCCGAGAGACAGCAGAAACACCACTCGGTAATCGTTCATGTTGACCTCCCCTCCTTGCCTGCGACGACGACGACAGCCCGCCTTCGAGCGCAAGGAGATCCTGTTCCGATGGATAGATTTCCAGCTAGGATACAACGTTTTGCCCTCGATTGGCGAAGGTCTGTAGCAACAGATTGCCGACCCGTGGCCGTGGCCCCTCCCCGCCAACCTCCCGGCTGGCATATAATTGGAGCCTGTGGTCAGCCACGCCCCAAGGCAGGACCCGAACAGTGCCCGCAGGAAAGGAATCCCCATGAGCACGGAAAATCAGCCCCTCGGTTCATTCATCAGCCGGCGAGACTTCGTGAAATCCAGCGCCGTCGCCGGACTTGGCCTGGCGGCCGGCCATCGGGCCATGGCCCACCAGCCCCCCATGGATTCGGTCCGCGTGGGATTCGTGGGCGTGGGTGGAATGGGAACCGGGCATATCCGTAACCTGGTCCGCATCCAGGGTGCGGCCGTTACGGCCATCTGTGACATCCGGGAAGAGCACGCCAGGCGGGCCGGCACCCTGGTCCAGGAGGCAGGGCAGCCTGCCCCCAGGCTCTATACCGGCGGCGATCGCGATTTCGAGCGTTTGTGCGCCGAGGAAGACCTGGATCTGGTCTACACGGCCACGCCCTGGCGCTGGCATGTTCCGGTCTGCGTTGCCGCCATGAAGAACGGCAAGCATGCCGCCACCGAGGTTCCGGCGGCGGTTACGCTGGAGGAGTGCTGGCAACTGGTGGAGACCTCGGAGAGTACCGGAAAGCACTGCGTCATGATGGAGAACTGCTGCTACGACCGGGTGGAGCTGATGATTCTGAACATGGTGCGCCAGGGACTGCTGGGAGAGTTGCTCCACGCCGAGTGCGGTTACCTGCACGACCTGCGCGACATCAAGTTCAGCGACGAGGGAGAGGGACTGTGGCGCCTGGCCCACTCGGTGGTGCGCAACGGGGACCTCTATCCGACTCACGGGCTCGGACCGGTGGCTCAGTGCATGAACATCAACCGCGGCAACCAGTTTGCCCGCCTGGTTTCCATGAGCAGCCCCTCCCGGGGACTCAATCTGTTTGCGGAAAAGAAGTTCGGCCCGGAGAGCCCGGAAGCCCGAAAACGGTATGCGCTGGGGGACGTGGTCACCACCCTGATCAGGACCGCCGCCGGACAGACCATCGTGGTCAAGCACGATACCGATTCGCCCCGCCCCTACAGCCGGGACGTCAACGTGCAGGGAACCCGGGGCCTGGTCCGGAAGTATCCCGAGGAGAAGATCTACATCGAGGGACGCTCCCCGGAGCACCGGTGGGAACTCCTTTCCAATTACGGCTCGGAATATGAGCACCCCTTGTGGAAGGCCATGGAAGAAAAGTCCAGGGGCGCCGGCCACGGAGGCATGGACTACATCGAGGACTACCGGCTGATCCAGTGTTTGCGCCGGGGCACGCCCCTCGACATGGATGTCTACGACGCCGCGGCCTTGAGCGCCGTGTCCCCCCTGAGCGAGCGCTCCATCGCCAGCCGGAACCAACCGGTCCATTTCCCCGATTTCACCCGCGGCGAGTGGAAGAAGAGACAGCCCTTGGGCATCGTCACTGCTTGAGTGGTCAAGGCCGACATCTGTTTACCGCCCCTGACTTCTTGGGAAGACCCGCCATATTGCAATTCCTATTGCAAGGAAATATACTATCCTTGTTTCCTTGCTAACGCTGCGGAGAGTATCCCATGCTTGCCAAGCTGACGTCCAAGAACCAGTTGACCCTGCCCAAAGCCGTGGTCGCCGACTTCCAGGGCTCCGAGTATTTCGATGTAACTAAAGAGAACGGCCGTATCGTGCTGACGCCCGTGCGCGTGAACCGTGCCGATGCAGTGCGCGCCAAGTTGGCTGAACTCGGCATGTCCGAAACCGATGTGGCCGAGGCTGTGGCATGGGCTCGCCGGGCGCCATGACCGGGCTGCGCCTGGTGCTTGACACCAATGTGCTGCTGTCGGCCCTGCTGTTCCCCAGCGGATCGTTGTCCTGGTTGCGCCCTGCCTGGCAGTCGGAAACCATTCTCCCGCTGGCAAGCCGTGATACGACCGCAGAACTGCTCCGAGTGCTGTGCTATCCGAAGTTTCGCCTGACACGCGCCGAACGAGAAGACCTGCTGGCTGATTACTTGCCGTGGTGCGAGACGGTGATCGTGTTGAAGCCTGCGGCCGTGCCGGAATGCCGCGATTCTGCTGACAGGCCTTTCCTCGAACTCGCGTTGGCCGCCAAAGCCGATGCCCTGGTGACCGGCGACAACGACCTGCTCGCCTTGGCATCGGTGATTTCGGTTCCGATCCTCGCCCCGAATACCATAAGAGATCGATTGGGCAAAGGATGAGCGCTCGACTTATACGACAACGTCCCCCGCTTTCCCCCTATCGCCGCTCAATACGCCAGAAGACGCCGGTGACGGTTGCCGTGCCGGCGGCGATGCTCCCGTGCAGGTAGGGGGTCAGGAACCGGTCGCGGGACAGTTCCAGGGTGGGGGCGGTGAAGGAGTGGCCGGGAGGCTTGGGAACCAGCTCGAAGCGGGTGGATTGGTTCATCCGGGGCGTCCCTGAGGGAGACCCGTTCGCCCAGGTTTTCCCACCGTCCAGGCTGATCCGAGCGAAAAGAGCGCCGTAACGCTCGCTCTGGTTGCTGGCCTGGTGGGTCACCACCACCACATTGTCTCCTGTCCAAAGAATGGTTCCCCGGTGTTCGTAGTAGCCGGTGAGGCTGCCGGGCACTTCCCGGAAGGTGCGACCGCGGTCGTGGGATTCCAGCAGGAGGCCGTTCTTGTAGATGGAGGGCTCAGGGGAAGGCACCTCGTCAGGGCATCCCGTTTTCTCCAGCGTGCTCTCTCGATCCTCTCCGGCCAGCAGCGGCCGCTGGATGCGGGTCATGGCCAGGATACGGTCCGGGTTGAAGGGATCGGCCGCCAAGCCGACTTCACAAACGAAGGGATGCATCAGGGTCGGGTCTCCCCAGCTTGCGCCGCCGTCGGTGCTGCGAATCAGGAACAGGCCTCCGAGGTCCGCGTCGGGCCGGACCAAGCCGTCCTGCAGGAGGTCCGGGTCCCGGTAGTACCAGGGCAGATAGCGGGCGCCCACGCCCAGCATCAAGGTGCCGTCGGGACCTTCCAGGAAGGTGTTGTAGTCGTCTCCCACCCAGTCGAAGGGCTGCTTTGAAGACGGGGCCAGGACGGCGCCGTCCACCCGGGCGGCCGTCCAGCTCCGGCCCCGGTCCGCCGAATAGGAAACCGAAACCGCATCCTCCGCCTTGGGACCGGCCAGCCACAGCCGGCCGTCTCGGGTGACTCCCAGAGCGAAGGCATTCTCCGCCTCGATGGCCTCCCAGGTCCGGCCGTTGTCGGTGCTCCTGACCAGCCCCCGGGACTGGGTGTTGACAAAGATCGACCCGTCGGGGTGCCGGACGATTCCCAGCATCCCCCGCCCCTGACCGCTTCCGGGCGGAACGATCTCCACCTCCCCCTCGATCTCGACCCGGACCCGATGGTCCTCCACCCGGGTGCGGCAGCCGGGACCAACGGCTCCCAGGGCTGCGATCAACCCGAGAAGGGCCCCGCACTTCACGGATAGGGGAAATAGCCGGAACATGAGAATGACGGCGGTTTTGGAACCACAAGGCCCGACCCGCCGTGGTTGGATCTGGTGTTTCACGAGATTCTCCTTGCCGGCGTGATCGGTGACTGGTCCAAGAACTCTCCAGCGAGCCCAGCCGACCCTACTTTCCCGGTAGCGGTCATGCGGCCCTGCCATTCAGTTGCCCATGATAGCGAAATGTCAGGTGAAAACCATCAATCTACGCTCAGGTCATCCAGTTGCAGGTAGCTTGCGTGGCATTTGCCGAAACGGGGTTGAAGGCAACAGAAGAGTATAGCCGGCCATCTTCTTAGTAACGACCTCGCAGACAACAGCCTGTCTCTCCCTGAGACCGCTTGGTCGACCGGTCGGGTGAGGCGGGAGAAAAGGACGTTGTGAAGGGGGTGACCGATGAAGTCGAGACCAGGGAGAAGTATCGCGGTTCTGATGGTTTCCGGATTGGCTCTGATGTTTCCCGAGTCTTGGGCGCTCGGCCAGGACCCGGCGGAGAACGACAAACCCGGCTTTGGGCGCTTTTACATGGTCGGAGGCAGCAGGAGTATCGGGTGGGGTGTGAGCCACAGCAAGTACAAGGGGCCCTATGGCGGGATCGAAATGGTGTGGAACCCAAGTCCGAATCCACCCTCCGAATTCGAGTCCGAGACGGAGATCAACTTTCCGATCGGCTATTCCTTTCCCTTGTCGTCCCGTGTCACCTTGACACCCTACGGGCTGCTTGGCTACGCCATGAGCTCCAAGTGCATCGACCGCGTGCCGGGGTCCTGCAGAATTTTCATGCCTGATGAGTACCCGGAACATCGGTTCTCCGACGGCCTGCTCGATTACCGGGAGGCCACCCATTTCAATGGCGGAGGCGGTATGGAGTTTGCCTTCAGGGGGAAAAAGCACGGCTTCTCCATAGGCGTCAGAGCCACCAGGCGCAGCGGTTTCTCCATGATATTCGGAATCACCTTCTAGCCAACCGTTGCTTCAGACCGGCCAGGCATAGAGGGCAATAGACACCCACCAGGGACCGCGGAGAACC
>JAPOZE010000046.1 GCA_026706225.1 Acidobacteriota bacterium | reverse complement strand
GCCAGTTGGCGATCCCGTTGATGGGCAGGCCCTGGGGATCGTCCAGCACCACGAAAGCCGGCAGGTTCCGGCTCTCGGTTCCCAGTCCGTAGACCACCCAGGCCCCCAGGGTCGGGATGCCCGGCAGCATGCGCCCCCCCTGAAACTTGTAGAGCGCCGCCGGATGGGCCGGACTGGTGGTGTGCATGGACCGGATGACCGCGAGGTCGTCCACCCGCCGGGCAATATGCGGCATGGCCTCGGAGACCCAGGTGCCGGACTGTCCGTGCTGGGCGAACTTGAAGGGACTGCGCAGCAACCCGCCCGCCTGCTGAGGCGAGGGCACGTCCACGGCGACCTGGTCGAAATAGGGCTCTCCGTGGTGCTTGTCCAGCATCGGCTTGGGATCCAGCAGGTCCATGGGACTGGGGCCGCCGTTCATGAACAGCAGGATGACCGACTTGGCCTTGGCCTCGAAGTGAGGCTTCCTGGGAGCGACACCGTAGACACCGCCCCGCCCGGGAGCAGGAGGCCCGGATGTATCCGCCAGGATGGACCCACCGAACAGATCCCCCGTCAGCAGGTGGGTCAGCGCCACTCCGTAGATGCCGTCGGAGACCCTCCCGAAAAAGTGTCGCCGGGTCATGGACTGGGCTGATCGGTCGGGTGCTTGTCTCACGGTTGGACGGTTCAATCGATATAGACGAAGGCTGCCGAATTATAGAGCGTGTGGGCCAGTTTGGCCAACACCTGCTGACGCTCCCGGCCGCCGTTCCCCAGCTCCTTCCAGGCGTTCCTGAAGGACTGCAGGCTCAACCGCCGTTCTTCGGCAGTGGGGGGCCGGCTCAACACGATCCAGTAGATGCGTTCCACCTGGGCCTGCAGGCTGTCCCCCGCTTCCTCTTCCACCCGCCGCGCCAGGTCGGCCGCCAGCCGGCGGATGGTGGCGTCGTTGAGCAGGTGAAGAGCCTGCGGAGCTACGGTGGACTGGGCCCGTTCGGTGCAATTGGGATTCATGGTGGGATAGTCGAACAGGTCGAGGGTCGTGGGGCTGTTCATGCGCAGTTGCCGGAGATAGATGCTCCGCCGCCAGCCCCTCTCCCCCTCGTAGGCAGTGGAGAGCCCGTCGGCTCGGACAAAAACCGGATCCGGGGGGCCGTAGGGAGTCTCATCCAGGCGGCCGCTGACCCGAAGCAGGCTGTCGCGGAGGGACTCTCCGTCCAAACGCTTCAGAGGCCATCGGGACAGGAGCCGGTTTTCGGGGTCGAGCCGCTCCTGCTCGGGACTCACCCTGGAGGATTGGCGATAGGTCCGAGAGGTCATCATCAACCGGTGGAGGGATTTCATGCTCCAGTTGCGGTTCATGAACTCCACCGCCAGCCAGTCCAGCAGCTCGGGATGGGTGGGGCGGGCGCCCGATTTTCCGAAGTTGCCCAGGGTCTCGACGATCCCCCGGCCGAAATGGTGCTTCCAGATACGGTTGACCATGACCCGGGCCGTGAGGGGATGGTTCCGGTCCACCAGCCACTTGGCCAGGGCCAGGCGCCTTCCGGTCTTCCTGGATCCCGGCCAGGGAGGCGCCACCCGGAACGGGGTTCTGCCGTCGGTCAGCACCGAGGGCACCCCCGGACCCACCAGCCGGCCCGGGCTCAGGAAGTCTCCCCGCTGGAGCAGATAGGTGGGAGAGGGGGCTCCCCGGTCCCAGAGCGCCCGAATACGCGGCTCCGCCTCCTGCCGGTGTTGCAGCCAGGCGATCTTGCGCTCCAGCTTCCCAGCCTCCCGGCGGTAGACGGCGTCCCGCTCCTTCAACTCGTTGGCGGTGACGGTCAACAGTTGCATGTACTCCTTGGCCAGGGACTTCTGCCCGCTGTTCCGATCTTCCTCCGGAGTCTTCAGCAATAGCCTCAGGTCCCGGGCCAGGGCGGGGGCAATCTGATCCAAACGTTCCTCCAGGATGCTGTCCCTCAAGTCCCTGCCTCTTTCCTCCAACGTCTGCTGCAATTCCTTGACCTGCTCTTCCAGGGCCTCGTTGCGAGCCTTCCGCTCCTTTTCCTGCTCCAGCAGCCGCATGGGATTGGTCATGGGAGGCACATAGGGCAGGACCCGCTGCTCGAACTTCACCACCTCGCTGATCGGCGTTCCCGCCAGCCAGTCGAACTCGTCCAGCGCCCCCTTCAGGAGATCGGCCAGCCGAAAGTAGTCCCGCTGGGGAATGGGATCGAACTTGTGGCTGTGGCAGCGCGCGCACTGGAGCGTCATCCCCATGATGCCCGTCCCCAGGATCTCGATTTCATCAGCAATGACGTCGAACCGGTCCTCCACGAAGCTGAGCTCGTAGCCGGTGCTGTCGGGACCCATGCGCAGAAAGCCGGTGGCGATCAGGTTGTCGACCATCTCCCGGGTAATTACCGGAGCCGTCTCGTAGTCGACCAGCTCGTCGCCGGCGATCTGCTCCATGAGAAAACGGTCGTAAGGTTTGTCGGCGTTCAGGGACCGGATCACGTAGTCCCGATACCGCCAGGCATGCTTCCTGGCGGGTCCGTTGGCATTGACCTTCCCGCCCTCGTGGTCGGAATAGCCGGCCACGTCCAGCCAGTATCGCCCCCAGCGCTCCCCGTAGCGGCGTGACTCCAGCAAGAGGTCGACGAGTCTCTCGTAGGCCCGCGGATCTCGGTCTTCCAAGAACCTCCGGACCTCGGAGGGCGTCGGTGGCAGGCCGGTCAGGTCCAGGGAGGCTCGCCGGATCAAGGTCAACCGATCGGCCTCGGCCGACAGAGACAATCCCCGGTCTTCCAGTTTTCTCAAGACGAAGGCGTCGATGGGATTGACCGCCTGATTCCCATGTTCGACCGGCGGGGGCTCGACCTGCCGGGGCGGCAGAAAGGCCCAGAACTGGCGGTCCCGGTCGCTCACCAGAGGATCGGGCTCAGTGCCGGCGACATCGGGATGAATGTCCTCTTCAGGAGCTCCCTGCAGAATCCACTGGCGGAGCTTTTCCAGATCCGAATCCGAAACGGGGGTTACTCCGACCTCGAAGAGCCGCTTCTTGGGCGGCATCTTGCCCGAACGGATCATCTCCACCATCAGGCTCTGGTCCGGCTTTCCCGGAATCAGCGCCGGCCCCGATTCCCCGCCCCGCACCATGGAGGCCCGGCTCCTCAGATCGAGGACGTTGCCCTGGCGGCGCAGCCCGTGACAGGTGGTGCAGTGGCGCAGCAGGATCGGGATCACGTCGTGCTGATTGAGGGCCTGGCTTGCGGCTCCCTCTTCCGGCCCGCTCGCCAGGCCGGTCTCGATCCAGGCCTTGATGGTTGCCCGTTGCGCCTCCGGAAGACCTCCGTCCAGATCGGGCGGCATCGAGCCGCTTTCGATCAACTGGAAGAGCTTGCTCTCCGAGACCCGTCCGGGCACCACCACCGGACCCGACTCGCTGCCCTTCAGCACGCTTGAGAGCTTGCTGAGGTCCAACTCCTTCATCATCAGCTTCTCGCCGTGACAGCGCAGGCAGTGTTCCTGGAAAACGGGGAGGATCTTCTCCTGGAAGGACTTCTCCCGGGCCGACAGCTCTCCGCTGCCGGTCCGGGCGGAAGCGGCCCCGGGCAGGACGGCCCAGCAGACCAAAACCAGGCTCACGAGCAGGCCCACCCGGGAGCGCGGGCGTCCCGCCCGCATGCTACCCCGTTGCGTGCCGCTCAGTTTCCCTGCGATGCCCCAGCCGGCCACCCAGCCGGCAGGAGTGGAGAAGATGGCCGAAGCTGTGCCAAGACGTGTGCGGGCGGGACGCCCGCGCTCCCGGGTGGGCTTCATCCCATGACGTATTCGCGTCAGGGGAGGTTCATCGGTCTTCGTGTCCATTCGCGCTTCGCCTTTACTCCCGGTCAGCCGTTTCACGCTCGTTTGAACCGCCCCTTCGTGGAGGGGCGGGAGTCGATTCAACCTCATGCACGAGTAGATGGATCATTTACCTGGATGGACAGGATAAACAGGATTATTGTAGAGAACTCCACTGGCCTCCGCCACAAAACCAAGCCCACCGGCTGCCACCCTGAATGCGCCCTCTCGGCTGCCGTCGTCGCTCCTGGAATCCGGCGCCGTTGCGTTCCGAGAGATGGCAACCCTTTTTCTGAGACAGAACGCTAGTCAGCCGTGTCTTCGCCGCGGGCGTGGGCCCGCTCGCGGGCGCTCGGGTTGACGGACGGACGGAAAGGGACCTCGCACACCCAGGCGGGGTCCGGCCGTCCCGGTTCACTGGCGTAATCGTCGGGCAGCCAGACCCGCAGCTCGGTCCCGACCGCGGACTTGCCGAGCGGCACGTAGCCCAGGGCGATGTTGCAGCCGATCTCGGGGGCGTGCCAGGGCGAAGTCAGGTACCCGATCGGGTCGCCGCCGCCGACATCCGAGACCAGCCAGAAATCCGGCGCATAGTCGTCGATCGGCTTCCCGCCCAGCCTCATGCCCACCATGACCATCTTGAACGGCGGTCTGCCGGCCTCGATCTCGGCGCGCATCCGTTCGAGGGCCGCCCGCCCGATGTAGTCGCCCCTTTTCCTGCGCGGCACCTGGTAGGCCAGGTTGCACTGGAACGGCGCCGTCTCATGGTCCATGTCCTGGCCCCAGGACAGGATGCCGGCCTGGATGCGGCGCTGATGGCCGGGGGCGATGACCATCAGTCGGTGGGTTTTCCCCGCCTCAAGCACCGCGCTCCACAGCCTTTCGGCGTGCAGGGTCGCGTCCCGCAGATAGATTTCGTAACCCTTCTCGCCCGAGAAGCCGGACTGGGAGACGACGACCGAACAGCCCCCGATCTCCGCTTCGAGGAGGCCGTAGTAGGGGATATCCCGGATGGCGCCTCCGACCAGATCGACCATCAGCGCGAGCGACTTCGGCCCCTGGATCTGCACCGGGCAAACATCGATCTCGTCGATCTCCACCTCCATGCGCAGCCCCACGTTGACGCCCTGCAGCCAGTACAGCAGGTCGGAGTCGGCCAGCGAGAACCAGAACTCGTTGCGGGAGAGGCGCAGCAGCACCGGGTCGTTCAGGATGCCGCCCTTGTCGTTGCAGAGGATGACGTAGCGGGCGCTCATCGGCTCGATGAGGGTCGCGTCGCGGGTGATGACGTAGTCGACGAACCGCTGGGCGTCCGTGCCGGCGACCCGGATCTGCCGTTCGACCGCGACGTTCCACAGCGTGACGTGCTGCGTCAGGGCCTCGTGCTCGGCCGCGGCGCCGCCATCCTCGGGCCGGACGTAGCCGCGCGGATGGTACACGCGGTTGTAGACGGTGGCCCGCCAGCAACCCGCGGCATGGGACAGATGCCAGTAGGGAGACTTTCGCACGCGGGTGGAGATGAGCAGTTGGGTGGGGGTGGTGCCACTCTGGCGCAGGTTGATCGGTACGATGCGGTCGGATTGGTCGACGCCGCGCGGCTGACCGCTCATGGCTCCTCCCCTTGCGTCCTTGCGAACCAGCGTCCGGCGGACGTTTGCAGGAGCGGGACGGACTGAATTATCATGCACGATTCCGGCCGCGGTCAACCGTTCAGGGCGGCTGTCGAGGAAAGGCACGCGGCCCGGGTCCCCGAGCACAACCGGGAGATGAGAATGAAGGGGCACAACAAGAGCAGCACGGTCCGGCCCGCTGCGCCGAAGCGGGGAAGCATCGCCGTGATCGGCGCCGGCATCGTCGGCAACTGCCTGGTCGCTCACCTGGCGGAGCTCGGTTGGCGCGACCTGCTGCTCATCGACAAGGGACCGCTGCCCAAGCCGGGGGGCTCGACCGGCCACGCCTCGAACTTCATCTTTCCGACCGACCACAACCGCGAGATCGCCATGCTGACGCTGGACAGCCAACGCCAGTACCAAGCGCTCGGCGTCAACACCACCTGCGGCGGCATCGAGGTGGCGCGCACCGAGGCCCGCATGGAGGAATTGCGCCGGCGCATGACCTCGGCGCGGGCCTGGGGCATCGAAGCCGAGCTGCTGTCGGCGGCCGAGGTGGTCGCCAAGGCCCCGTTCGTGAACGGCGAGGTGATCCGGGGCGGCTTCTACACGCCCAGCGCGTCGGTGGTCGACTCGGTCCGGGCAGGTACGATCATGCGCGAGCGGGCGCAGGCGAAGGGCGTGCTCACGGTGCTGGACAACACCGAGGTCACCGGGCTCGAGGTGACCCGCCCCCCCTTGGGCCGCCCGCGCATCCGCGCCGTGGTTACCGCCGAGGGGGCGATCGAGGTCGAGCAGGTGGTGATCGCCTGCGGGGTCTGGAGCCCGCGCCTGGCCGCCATGGCCGGCGCCACCATTCCCCTGACGCCGGCCGTGCACCAAATGGCCAACTTCGGCTCGATCGACCTTCTGCACCGGACCGGAAACGAGATCGGCTTCCCCATCGTGCGCGACATGGACACGTTCATGTATGAGCGGCAGAGTCGGGAGGTGATGCAGGTCGGCTCCTACGCCCATCGGCCCATCCTGGTGCATCCCGACGACATTCCGTCTCTGGCCGAGGCCGAGCGGTCGCCCACCGAGTTGCCGTTCACCTCCGGCGACTTCGCACCCCAGCTCGAACACGCCCGCGAGATCATGGGCGCGCTGCTGGCCGGGTCCGAGATGCAGTACGCGGTCAACGGCCTGCTGTCGCTGACTCCCGACGCAAACCAGGTGCTGGGAGAGACGGCCGAGGTGGAGAAGCTCTGGTCGGCCGCGGCCGTCTGGGTCAAGGAAGGCCCGGGCACGGCGCGGCTGGTGGCGGAGTGGATCACCCACGGCTACCCGCGCCTGTGCGATCCGCACGGGTCCGACGTCACCCGATTCTACCCCCACGAGCGGACCGTGCAGCACATTGGCCGGCGCTGCCAGGAGCACTTCAACAAGACCTACGGCATCGTGCATCCGCGCGAGCAGTGGGCTTCGGCCCGCGGCATGAAGCGAGCTCCCTTCCATGACCGGACCGCCGCCCTGGGCGCCGAGTTCCACGAGGCGCGCGGCTGGGAACGCCCCCAGTGGTACGCGAGCAACGCCGATCTGGTTTCGCGCTACGCGGTCGCGGACCGCCCCCACGAGTGGGACCGCCGCTGGTGGTCGCCCATCATCGACGCGGAACACCTCCACCTGCGGGAGAAGGTGGGTATCGTCGATCTGAGCGGGTTTCAGATCTTCGACGCGTCCGGACCCGGTGTGACGCCCTACCTTGAAAGACTGACGGTGAACCGCTGCGATCGTCCCGTGGGCCGCTGCATCTACACGCCGCTGCTCACGCCCGAAGGCGGCATCCGAGCCGATCTCACCATCCAGCGGCTCGCCGAAGATCGGTTCCGCATCGTCACCGGCGCCTTCGACGGCGCGCGCGACGAGGTCTGGTTCCGCCGGCATCTGCCCCCTGACGGCTCCGTGCAGTTCGAGAACCTGTCGTCTGCAATTTGTACTCTCGGCGTGTGGGGTCCGGACGCCGGCGCACTGCTCTCCACCCTCACCGACACGCCGCTCTCCCAAGCGGCCTTTCCCTACGGCACGCTGCAGGAGGCGATCGTCGGCGGCGTGCCGGTGACGATGCTGCGCATCTCCTACGTGGGTGAGAGCGGTTGGGAGGTCTATGCCGACATGCCCCACGGTGTGCATCTGTGGGACGCGGTGCTGGAGGCCGGCCGCCCCTTCGACGCCCGGCCGGTAGGCATGGGAGTGTACGGCGGCACCGGCCGGCTGGAGAAGAGCTACGCGCTCATGGGCGCCGATCTCGACTCGGAGCACTCACCGGTGGAGGCCGGTCTGGGGCAGGCCCGCGTGAAAGACGCGGACTTCATCGGCAGAAACGCCTATCTGGAGGCGCGCTCGGCGCCACCCGTGGCCAAGCTGTGCACGCTGACCATGGACACCCATGCCGACCCATCGGGGCTGAGGCGCTTTCCCACCGGGGGCAACGAGCCGATCCTCACCGCGGACGGTGCGCGCATCGTCGACGCCCGCGACCGGGAGTCGCGGGTAACCTCGGCCGGCATGGGGCCTTCGGTCGGTAAGTATCTCCTGCTCGCCTATCTGCCGCTTGAGCACGCTACGCCCGGCACCAGGCTGCAGGTGCTGTACATGAACAGCGCCTATCCGGTGACGGTGGCCGCCGCGCCCCTGTTCGATCCCGGGAACACCCGGATGAAAGCTTAGCAGCCGCCACTTACGGCTCGTTCCAATCCGAAGGCGGTAAAGTCGGGCTAGGCCGGGACCGATGGCCGGTCGAGCAGTTCCCGCACGACCTTGGCCCCGGTCACCGGATAGTCGGTCGGGGTTTCGTCCCGGCCGTGGTGGAGATAGCTCAGCTTG
>JAPOZE010000149.1:3283-8287 GCA_026706225.1 Acidobacteriota bacterium | reverse complement strand
GGTGGTCTCAAGAGATCGATATCCCCCTGACCGTGCGGGAGACCGCCGGACTGGCTCGCCATCAGTATCCCATCACCTCGGGCGTCCCGCTGCCTCGGGGGCTTCTCAAATCAGCCCGCCTGCTCCAATTGATGGACCGCCAGGGCAGGTTTGTTCCTGCCGTTGTTCAGGAAGTGGCTCGTTGGCCGGAAGACGGGAGCCTGCAATGGATCCAGGTCCACTTCGCCGCCAGCCTGCCGGCCAACGGGCAATTGGTGTACTTCCTGCGCCGGGTCGGCGGCCTGCCGAGATTTCCCTCTCCCATCGGCCTGTCCCGCCACAGCCAGGGAGTGGAAGTGGTTACCGGCCCCCTCCGGTTGTTCATGGGGGGGCCTTCCCAGCAACTGCTGGACCAGGTGTGGGTGGACGAGAATTGGGGCTACGATTTCTCCGCGCGCACCCGGATCCTGGATAGCGGTCGTTTCCGCATGGTCCTGAAGAGTGGGGGCAAAGCCTATGGGATGGGCCCCTGGAGCGAAAATCGGGTGGAGGTGGAAGAGGCCAATGCATTCCGAGCGGTGATCAGGGTCTCGGGCACGTTTGTCTCCGAGGACGCGGAAGTCGCGCCCCTGGACTACGTGGCCAGGGTGACCGTTTATGGCGGAAAGACCTTCTTCAAGCTGGGCTTGACGCTGGTTCGGCCCTGTGGCGCGGGGACCGGGGAGTTTCCGGTGGAGGACTTCAGCCTCGAGGCCCGATTGAACCTGGATCCGCTTTCGCGCCGGTTCGCTCTGGGCGGAGGGGATCGGGATCATCAGGGCCACTTCGATCGAACCTCTACCGTGTCTCTCTATCTGGACGGTCCCGATTCCTATCGCCTCTCGGTGGTGGAGGCGAATGAGGCGACCTCTGGCGAGAACGCCGGCCGCGAACCGGTTTCCCGAACGCTACGGCGCCGGGTGGCCAAGGATTTCCGCGCCAACCTGGGCTGGGCCGACCTGTCGGACGAGCGACATGGCCTGGCTCTGGGTGTGAAGCGGTTCCGGCGGCTCTATCCCAAGGCCTTTGAAATCAAGGAGTCTGGCAGCCTGATGGCCCGGCTGTTTCCGGAGGAGGCGGAACCCTGGAACGTCCCGGCCGGTGGGTCCAGGACCCACCAGATGCTCTTCTACTTTCATGGCGACCGCAGTCTCGCCCAGGGTCGGGTCAAGAACGAGCTCATGGGTCTGCAGAAACCGGTGTATGCGTTCGCTTCTCCCTCCTGGTATCGCCGCGCCGGCCAGGGCCTGGGACCGCTTTCGGAATCTTCCCCCGAGGTCTATCGGGAGGGTTTCTGGCCGCTGGTTCGCAGGGTCGACGGCTGGATTGAGAGACAGCGGGAATCGCTTGCAGAATCGCCCGGCAGTGGCGGGGCTGGCGACAACAACGGTCACGGCCGACTCGGGTCAAGCGGAGGACGGCCCGGCCCGGAGAGTGCGAAAATCACAGCGAAGAGCAGCCGCCGGACCGATGACCCTCGCGACTCTCTTGCCCATGCTCTTTACCTTCACTTTTTTCGGACCGGAGACCCCGGATCGCTGGAGGCCGCCCAGGAGTTGGTTGACCAGTGGGTGGATTCCGGTATTTCCCGCCGGCCCCACCCCGCCTCCGGTGGTTGTGCGGCGACTGGCTGGGACGGGCATGGCCGCGAGCCGTTGTTTTACTCCTTTCTGCTGACCGGGAATCGCCGAGCCCTGGACGCCGCCCGTTCCTGGCTGGAGCAGGCGGCGGTTGCGGACGAAGTGAATCCTGCGCAGGCGCCCCGCCATGCGGCGGCGGTCCTGGTTGGACTGGTCAGGGGCTACCTGGTGCTTGGGGATGAGCGCTACCTGGAGAGGGCCCGGTGGATCGTGGATGTCATCCGTGCCTGGCAGGACGGGGACTGGGGGAGCTTGCAGGAACTGTCCCCGGTGAACGCCCTGCGGTGGCAGGCCGAACGCGGGGAGGCCGGCGGAGCTGAACCCTGGGACAGGGGACGGCTCTGGTCGGCGCTTTACCGGAATCGGGACTGGTTGGGTCGGGATCGGGTCGAAGCCTGCCTGCAGCGGGAGGCCGAGTCCATCCGGGGCAGTTTGGGAGAGTGGCTGATCAGGTTGAGGACTTCCGGCAAGTCCCCGGAAGCTGGAGTCGGTCTGGCGTCGGGATTGGCTGCCCTCTACGAGTCTGGGGGCGATCCCAAACACTGGGAACTGGCGCTGGGGGCGTTTACCGAGGCAATTCAGGATCGGGAGATCTCCCGGTCAGTCCCCTCGGGCGCCATCTCGGGCGAAGCGCAGCACTTTCTGTGGTACCTGTCGCGGGCGTTCGATCCGCCCCAGTGAGGGTTCAGAGAAGGGGAGCGACGGCCTTGTGAAAGACCTCATAGTTCTGTCCGCCGACCAGGCTCCGAGTCAGTCGGCCCTTTCGGTCGATGACGAAGGTGGTGGGTAACCCTCCGATCCAGTCCGGAGCAAGGAAGCTGATCAAGTCCTCGTAGCTCTCCTCGGCGTTGATATAGGTGGGAAAGGTCACGCCGTTTTCCTTGAGGAAGGCCTCCACCTGCCTCCGCTGCTCGGCAAAGTCGACCGAGATCAGGATCAACTCCAGACCGCGGCCTCGATATTTCCCGTAGAGCTTGATCAGGTCCGGAAACTCCTCGCGGCAGGGAACGCACCAGGTGGCCCAGAGGTTGATCAGTACGACCTTCCCCTGCTTCTTCTTGAGAATGGTCTTGAGCGTGGCGGCCTCTACCGGTTTCAAAACAGGGCCGGCACCGGGGGGCGAACTCCGGGGGAGGGAAGACGGGGCCGGGCTGGCTGTGTGCAGAAAGATCCAGACGGCTGCCAGCAGCGTCAGAGTCTGCCGACGTCGCCTTGTCCGTCCCAAGTCCATCTTTCTCCGCGGGTGCCTGGCTGGAATCGTCATGCCCCGATCTCTCCTTTTGTCGGGTTTCTCGTCCACTGGCTCGAAATTGACACGAAAACGCCAATGATGCTATAAAATTCGTTGCCTGCTGTCATGGGCATTCGTCGCAGTTCCCAGCCTTATCGATCAGAGCAGCTTCGGGCAACCGGGCTCGAAGTCGCACACCAGGCGAAAGTGGCGGAATTGGCAGACGCGCTGGACTTAGGATCCAGTCCCGCAAGGGGTAGGGGTTCAAGTCCCCTCTTTCGCACCAAATCCCGATCCTTCTTGATCGTTTCCTACCCTTTCGATCCAACCGGAACAAGATAGGCACCGGGTTTGCGCCCGAGCCAAGGCCAAGGTGGATGTCTTGAAGGTTGAAGTGAACCTCCTGAGTTCCTGCAGAACCGAGTTGGGCATAGAGGTGGAAGCCGAACGGTGGAAGCCCGACTACCAGGCGGTTTGCCAAAAGTACCTGCGACAGGCACGGGTTCCGGGGTTTCGCCCCGGCCGAGCGCCGCTGCCGATCGTCCAGCAGCGATTCGGGGATTCCATCAGGGCCGATTTCCTGGAGGCGGCCGTTCGCAAGTATTTCAGGGAGGCGTTGGAATCGAAATCCCTCACGCCCTTGTCGCAGCCCAAGATAGCAGACGTCGACTTCGCTCCCGGGCAGCCGTTCACCTTCAAGGCCACCTTCGAAGTGCCGCCTGCCCTGGAGCTTCCCAACTACCAGGGGCTGGAGGTCGAACAGGTCCCGACCGAGGTCACGGACGAGGAAGTGGAGACCGTCCTTGGGCAATTGCAGGAGCAGTCGGCGGAGTATTTGCCGGTGGAGGACCGGCCCGCACAGTCTGGAGACCATGCCGTCATCTCGCTGGAGGGAAAATATTCTGCAGCCGGGCGCGAGGATATCCGCGACGACGACGTCACCTGTGAACTGGGTGGAGAAGGGACGCCGCGGGAATTTACCGACAACCTGAGCGGGGCCCGGAGCGGAGAGACCCGGACCTTTTCGGTTACCTACGGCGACGATCATCCCAACAGGCAGCTCGCCGGCCAACAGGTGAACTATCGCGTGGAACTCAAGGCCGTCAAGCAGAAGCGCCTGCCCGAACTCAACGACGAGTTCGCCAAGGACGCCGGGGACTACTCTTCTCTGGAGGACTTGCGGTCCAAGGTGCGGGCTGACCGTGCGGAGCGAAAGGAGAAGGCCGCGCGCTCCGAAATGCAATCCAGGCTGGTCGATCGCCTGGTCGAAGACACGTCCTTCGAGGTTCCTGAAGTGCTGGTCGAGGAGCAGTTGGAAGCGCGGCTGAAAGATACCATGCAGGCCCTGATGATGCAGGGCGTTCACCCCAGCACGCTCAAGCTGGACTGGAACCAGTTTCGCGAACAGCAGCGGGAGAAGGCGGTTCTGGATGTGAAACGCGCCATCCTGCTGGAGCACATCGCCGATAAGGAGAAGCTGACCGTTTCCGATGAAGAGCTGGAAGAAGAAATCTCGCGCATCGCTCAGGGGGCGGACCAGCCGATCGAGGCCGTCAGATCGCGCTTGACACGGGATGGGGGCGCCGCTAGAATCAAGAACACGATCCGAAACAGGAAGTGCCTGGATTTAATCCTTCGTCTGGCGTCCGTCAAGACTCCCCCGGGACTTATCGTTCAACCCTAAATCAGTCACAGTCAGGACTTCAGGGGATCCCAACCACATGTTAGTTCCCATGGTAGTGGAACAGACCAGTAGGGGCGAGCGCGCCTACGACATCTACTCCCGCCTCCTGAAGGACAACATCATCTTCATCGGAACCCCCATCGATGACAACATCGCCAACCTGGTGACGGCTCAATTGCTGTTCCTGGAGGCTGAGGACCCGGAGAAGGACATATCCCTCTACATCAACAGCCCGGGCGGCTCCATCACGGCCGGCCTGGCGATTTACGACACCATTCAGTTCATACGACCGGATGTGACCACCATCTGCGTGGGGCAGGCGGCCAGCATGGCAGCTCTGCTGCTCTGCTCCGGCACCCGCGGCAAGCGTTTTGCTCTGCCCAACTCGCGGATCCTGATTCACCAGCCTTCCATGGGCGGATTGTCCGGCC
>JAPOZE010000149.1:0-3273 GCA_026706225.1 Acidobacteriota bacterium | reverse complement strand
TCGACATTCACGCCAAAGAGATTCTCCGATTGAGAGACACCACCAGCCAAATCCTCTCCTCGCACACGGGACAACCCCTGGACAGGATCGAACGGGACGTGGAGAGAGACTTCATCATGACCGCTGAAGAAGCCCACGACTATGGGTTGGTCGATCAAGTCATCGTGCGTCATGAGTAAGGGCAAACCGAGGATTCCTTCATCCGGCCCGGAAAGGGGCCGGCGGGCTTCTACGTGGTGAGGCGCGCTGTCTTCAGACGACGGCGTGACCCAAAATGCGTCTGGCCAGTGGAAAGGCATCGGGTGCGACCGCAGGTTTGGCGGGGGCCTCCCGCGGAAGGCGGAGCGGTGGGGCGGCGGCTGTTGCGGCACTTTGGCTGGCGCTGACGGCGGTGGCCTCCCCGGGCCTGGCGGCGACCGGGATGAGCCGGGAGGAGGCGGCCGCGGTCATTGCCCGCACCCGCCAGTGGGTACAGGGGTACATGGAATCCCTGCCCAATTTCACCTGCCGCAAGGCCATACGGGTCTTTGTGGTCCCGGCGATACGGAAGCCGGAGTTGCGCGATTGGGCGGTCGAGATACCCAGGTGGGTGCTTTCGAGGAGGGGAGGGAAGCCGCGGATCGATGAGTCGGAGTGGCTGGTGCGGATGGTGAAGGGAGGACGGGAGAGTTACGAATGGATCGGCGGCAATCAGCGCGGCCATGGGTGGGGGTTTTTCGGTCATTGGTTGAAGGCTCTTTTCGGCCAGAAGTATCCGACCGAGTTTGAGTGGGTCGAAGATACCCGGCTGCGAGGATATGGAGTGCATGTGTTCCGTACGGTGACGCCGAAAAATTTCTGCCAGTATGGCGGGCGCGCCGGCGACGACACCGTGCTGGTCGGGTACCGCGGAAAGATTTATATTGACCGGGACAGCGGGCATGTTCTGAGATATGTGGCTGAGGAACCGATCGGGCTGCCCAAGCGACACCGGGTCAAGTCGGGCAGGATGCTTTTTGACTATGATTTCCAGGACATTGGTGACGAGGTTGCGCTGCTTCCGCTAAAATCGCTGGCTTATACCCGGTATCGCGGCAGATCGACCCTGGCGGAGAGCACCTTTCACCAGTACCGGGAGTATCAGACGGAGACCAAGCTCGATTTTGGGGAGTAGTCATCTGAAGAGGAGAGTGTCGGAGAATCCAGAGTGGAGCCGTTCCTTGGCGCCGGCGCGTCATCAGGGGATGGAATCCGCTGAGTCGGCCTGGGTCCCGGACAGGGTTCGCCAAGCTGACCGGAGGAGCTGACTTGAAAAGAAACAGCACCGAGGAATCATTGAGATGTTCCTTCTGCAACAAGAGTCAGAATGACGTCCGCAAGCTGATCGCCGGTCCCACCGTTTTTATCTGCGACGAGTGTGTCCGGGTCTGTAACGACATCATCGATGACGACCAGGGTGTTGACTCCGACGCCAAGCCCCATCCGCTGCCGAAGCCCCATGAGGTCAAGTCGTACCTGGACGAGTACGTCATCGGCCAGGAGAAGACCAAGAAAAAGCTGGCCGTGGCGGTCTACAACCACTACAAGCGCATCGAGCTTGCCCGCCGGCGCAGCGAAGTGGAGCTGACCAAGAGCAATATCCTGTTGATCGGCCCCACCGGGACCGGAAAAACGCTGCTGGCCCAGACCTTGGCCAAGAGGCTCAGCGTGCCCTTTGCCATCGTGGACGCCACCACCCTGACCGAAGCCGGATACGTGGGCGAGGACGTCGAGAACATCATTTTGAAGTTGCTTCAGAGCGCCGGCGGGGATGTGGAGAAATGCCAGCATGGCATGATTTACATTGATGAGGTGGACAAGATTTGCCGAAAAGACGAGAATCCCTCCATCACTCGGGACGTATCCGGAGAGGGGGTGCAGCAGGCACTGCTGAAAATCCTGGAGGGAACAGTCGCCAACGTGCCGCCTCAGGGTGGACGGAAACATCCCCACCAGGAGTTCACCCAGGTGGATACGACCAATATACTTTTCATCTGCGGCGGGGCCTTTGTCGGCCTGGAGAAAGTTGTCGAGCGGCGCATCGGCAAGAGGACCCTCGGTTTTCGCAGTGACGTCAAGACGGTGCAGCAGAGGCGAAACCTGGCCATGCTGGAAAGAGTGGAGCCGCAGGATCTGATCCGGTACGGCTTGATCCCCGAGTTTGTGGGCCGCATGCCGGTGGTGGGAACCCTGGGGGATCTGGATATCGCTGCCCTGGTGCAGATTCTGACCAAGCCGAAGAATGCCCTGGTGAAGCAGTATCAGAAATTGTTCGAATACGAAGGAGTCAAGCTACACTTTAATCAGGACGCCCTGGAGGGAATTGCAGAGCTGGCCCAGCAACGGAAGGTCGGAGCCCGGGGGCTGCGCATCATCATCGAGGAACTCATGCTCGACCTCATGTACCTGCTGCCTGCCCAGCGAAAGATCAAGGAGTTTGTGGTGACCAAGGAAATGGTGACCGCCAACTCCATCGATCTCTCGCTCCTGGAAAAGGCAGGTTAGACCACGGCACGGAACCTGTTTATCTCGAGAAAGCGGAATGGCGATGTTCGGTAAGCCCAAGGAAAAATCGGAATACACCCTCTTGCCCATGGTTCCCATTCGGGACGTGGTGCTCTTCCCCCACATGATGATTCCCTTCGTGATTGGGCGGCCGGCCTCGGTGAAAGCCCTGGAAGTGGCCTTCAACGGGGACAAGCGGATTTTCCTGGCGACCCAGCACGATGCCGCGGTCGACGATCCGCAGCCCTCCGAGATCTATTCAACCGGGACCGTCGCCAATATCGTCCAGAGCCTGCGCCTCCCGGACGGCAATATCAAGGTGCTGGTGGAAGGGTTGGAGCGCGCCAAGGCGCTTCAAATCCTGGAAGAGGACGAGTACATGAAGGCCGTCTTGCGGCCGACCTCCCCTGCCCGCCCGGCCCAAGGCGATACCGAGGCTCTGGTCAACAAGGTCACCTCGCTGTTCGAGCAGTATGTGAAGCTGAGCCAGAACCTGAATTACGACACCATGGTGGCCGCCGTGCGTGTCGAGGATATCGATCGGCTGGCCGATACCGTGGCTGCCAATCTGGCCGTCACCATCGAGGAAAAGCAGGAGCTGCTGGAAATATTCAATCCGGTGGACCGGCTCCACCGGCTGAAGGATATTCTGGATGTGGAGATCGAGAAACTGAACGTGGATCGTTCCATCAACTCGGGGGTCAAGCGCCAAATCGAAAAGGCACAGAAGGAGTACTACCTGAGGGGGAA
>JAPOZE010000359.1 GCA_026706225.1 Acidobacteriota bacterium | reverse complement strand
CGGCGGACGGGGAGGCTCTGGGCCGGGGCACCCTGCAGGACTTTCGCCTGCTGGCTTCCATCGCCCGCGACTTGCACGACGGTGGCGTCTACCTCAATTGCGGCTCCGCGGTCATCCTGCCGGAGGTCTTTCTCAAGGCGGTCAACCTGGTGCGCAACCTGGGGCATCCCCTGGAGGCCTTCACCACCCTCAACCTGGACTTTCTGCAGCATTACCGGCCCACCCGGAACGTGGTGCAGCGACCCACCGTGGGGTCAGGGAAGGGAATCGCCCTCACCGGCCACCACGAGTTGATGATCCCGCTGCTGGCCGCGGCCCTGGTGGAGCGCGACCGGGAATAGGTCCTGTGTGATCGCCTTTCAAGCAAGTGCCGCCCCTGCCCTGCCGTGCGGATCATTGGAGGAAGAGACTGCCGATGGATGTTGAAGGCGAACCATGAAAAAAAACAAAGACCGATGACCTGCATTGCTGCGACGACGTCACGGGATGAAGCCACCCGGGAGCGCAGGCGTCCCGCCTGCACACGTCCTGGCACAGCCTCGGTGATCTCCTCCACCCGCCTCGACCGGCAACGGCGCCAGGACCCTGCTTCGGCCGAGCCCATGGCGATGTTCCCGCCGTGTGGGTCGCCGGGTGCGCCATCGCAGGGACACTGAGCGGCACGCAACGGCAGCGCATGCGGGCGAGACGCCCGCGCTCCCGGGGGGCATCATCCCGTCACGCTCGGTGGCCCTTCGTGGGACACTCTTTTTTTGGTTTGTTTCAAGTCAGCAACGTCCGGTGCGCCTTCCTGCCTATGGCCAAGACGGTTTCCAACGATCCCTTCCCAACCTCGGGTGAACCTGACGGGTCGCCCGCGCCTGCTCCGGTTTCCTTTCCGGTCTGGAACGGACGCGACCTGCTGGAATTGGCCGGTTTCTTCTGCCTGGGCCTGGTGGTGCTGATGCTGGCGGCCCAGGCCGCCGGCTCCTTGCTGACCATTTACCTGGGCCAACCGACACTGACCGCCGATCCGGTCACCCAGGGCATGGCCCAGATCCTGATGACCAACCTGCTGAACGGGCTGGTGCTGTTCTTCATCTACCGCACCATCACCGTGAAGTACCGGTCTCCCTTCTGGTCCTCCCTCAAGTGGAAGGGGCCGGCGGCAGCCCCGGCCGGGCACTTCCTGGTGTTGGGAGGGCTGCTGGCGTTGGTCATTGGGGCTCTCTCCAGTCGCATCCCCGGCATCGAGGATCTTCCCGTCTCCGGGCTGTTGGAGCATGCCCAGACGGCCGTGTTCCTGGGTGTGACAGCCATTGCGGTGGCTCCCCTGGTGGAGGAGGTCGTCTTTCGCGGCTATATCTTTCCGGTGCTGGAGCGCCGCTGGGGATCGGTGGCCGCCGTCCTGCTGACGGCGCTGATGTTCACTTCACTGCACGTCACCCAGCTCTGGGGAAGCTGGATGGCCGTAAGCCTGATCCTGCTGGTCGGCCTGGCGCTGTCGCTGGTTCGGGCACGGACCGGCGCCCTCCTTCCGGCCTACCTGCTTCACCTGGCCTACAACACCACCCTGTGCATTCTGAGCCTGGTCGGCCTGGCGCTGGAGTGACGTTTTCCAATGGCTCGTCCCCGTCCTCCCTACCCGCCGCGATCCTACTCTCGTGCCCCCTCCGCAAACGCCTCAAACTCCTGCTCCACGCCCGCCTGGTCGGCGTCGCCGGAGTGGATGTAGACGCGGTAGTGGAAGCGCAGGGTCTCTCCCTCGGGCAGCAGGGTGCTGCCGTCCCTGGTGTCGTCGCCGTAGAAATCGTGCAGTCCGAAGGGGTTGGCGGCAAACAGGGCATAGCCCCGGGCGTGCCAGTGGGTGGGATGGCGAAAGCTGCCCGGGTGGTCCAGGATGGCCACGCCCAGGGTCTCGGAACCCGTCCGGGTGGTGTAGTCCACCCAGCGGGCCGGCTTGCCCCAGCATCCCGCCTCGCCCCGGGCGCCCTCTGAATTCCGGATCAGCAACCCTTGCTTCTCGGTGAAGGGCTCGGCCAGCCGCATGCCGAAGGATCCCTCCTTGGTGTCGCCGAACTTGACCGGTCCGCCGGCAGCGGTGAGCTGCACCTCCAGGTCCATGACCCGCGACTCGGGCCGGTTGTAGATGCGGACCTCCCGGGTTTCGCTGAGGAACAGCTCGCCGCCGCGAGTCAGCCAGTGGTTGCGGGACTTGAGCACGCCCACCTCCGGCCCGCTCTCGACGCGCTCGAATTCCTGGTGCCGGATGGTTCCGCATTCCGGCGTCTCGCTCCAGAAGTCCACGCCGTTGACGTCTCCGTGGGTGAACCAGACCCCGGTGTGGTGGCGGTGGTCGCGGCTCTCCCCGGGTATGTCCTCGATCATGGGAAAGCCACGGGTGACCACCGTCCCCGTGGCCGAACGCAGGGGAAAGAAGATGGGCTTGTTGTAGCCCTGGAAATGGTAGGAAGTGAAGGGCTTGCCGTCGATCAGGATGTCGACCTGCCGCTCCCCCTGTTTCAGCACCACCCCTCCCTTTCCCCGGTCGGAGGAGTCGCCGGTCTTTTCCTCCGGTCCCCCGCGTCCCGAGCAGGCCAGTTGCAGGCCGAAGGCCAGGGGGATCAAGAGTTTCCAGGCCCCGAATCGGACACGTCGGGAGCCCAAGGCGTTGATGGGGGGTCGCGATGCCAAGCGAAGTGTGTTCATGGGAGCCTCCAGTTCAGTATTCCGGAAGGTGGGTTCTCTCCCGGGATGTCTTTGCCGTTGCCGGCCGGGCCCTCCGCCCTCCCGGCGGTTTCACACAACCCGGCGGAAGAAGCCGGCCAGGCCCGCCCCCAGCAGCAGCAGCGAGGCCAGCCGGACCCACCAGGGATGCCAGGAGAGTTTCCGGCAGGCCCGGTTGAGCAGGAAAATCAGCGCTGCCGCCAGGGCCAGCGTGCACGAGAACCCCAGAATCCAGCCGAGATATTCCGGGGCCGAAACCCGGGATGCCCGGACAAGCAGCCCCGAGGCCAGGTCGAGCCCGAACAGCAGTCCGAAACAGCCGCCGATGGCCCAGCGGTTGGCGGTCTCCTTCACCAGCAGGTTCTCGGCCGCGATGTAGGCCAGGCTGAGGGCGGTGGCCGAAGCCAGAAAGGCTCCGGGGATCCGGATGGGTGCCAGGGTGGCCAGCAGCGCCATCAATCCCTGCGCGGCCAGAAAGGCTCCCGCCACCCGCAGGGCGCCGCCCGGGCCGGGAACGGTCAACAGCAGCCCCAGCAGGAACCCCACGGGGAGGGGAGAGGCAGCCGCCTGCCCGGCGCCCAGGGCCAGGCCCCGCACCAACCTGGCGGCCAGCAGCCTCCATCCCCGGCCCACCTCCAGGCCGGCCGTGGGATTCTCCAGGTTGAAGTTGAGATCGGCCTGACCGCCGGGATGGCGCACCCTGGCCAGGTTCCAGTGGCCCGAGTCGGTGAGGCTCGGCAAGGTCACCGTAAACTCCAGCCGCTCGACCGCGTCCCCGAAGCGGTAGTGGACCAGGCATTCCAATTCGCCGGGACCCGGACCCTGGCGCCAGTAGACCAGCTCGGAACGGCCGTCTTCGTCAGCGGACCGGATCCGATAGTTGTCCAGCAGGCGTGGAAGATGGCGGGGAAGGGCCCGGCTGACCTCTTCGCCGGAGATGAGGCGGTCCCGGTCGAGGTCCAACTGGTCCACGAAGTCCAGGTCCCGCAGGTTGATCCGCAGCCGCAGTTGAGCCGTCTTTCCCTCGACCCGGATGTCGGAGTAGCTGACTCCGGTGGTGTGGGCCCGGGATGGGGGTGCGGCCATGACGACGAGGGCGGCGAGGCAGAGCCCGCGGATCCATCTGATGGTGGAGAGTGGAGAGTGGAGAGTGGAGAGTGATTCAATCCATGCGTTAAGCATCTTCTCGGTCTCGGCCGCGTCCTTCAAATAAGTGCCGCCCCCGCCCTGCCGGGCGGATCATACGAGGAAGAAACTGCCGATGGTTGTTGAAGAGAAACCACGAACAAACACAAAGACCGATGGATTTCCTTTGCTGCGACGACGTCATGGGATGATGCCCACCCGGGAGCGCGGGCGTCCCGCCCGCATGCACTCCCGTTGCCTGCCGCTCAGTTTCCCCGCGATGGGGCACCGGGCCACCCCTCACGGCGGGAACGGCATGGGCTCGGCCGACGCAGAGTCCTGTATTCACTCTCCACGCTCCACATGGACTTGCTCAGTCTTCCCCAGGACCTGCTGCATCTGTTCGTGGATCAGGCCGTTGGTGGCCAGCGTCTGCGGCTGGTAGATGGAATAGTCACGGCCGCTGAAGCGGCTCACCAGGCCCCCGGCTTCGCGAACCACCAGCAGGCCGGCCGCCGTGTCCCAGGGCTTCAGGCAGGTTTCCCAGAAGCCGTCGAACAGTCCCGAGGCCACGCAACACAGGTTGAGGGCGGCTGAGCCGTCGCGCCGGATGGACTGGGCTTGGCGCACGAAGGCGGCAAAATGTCCCAGGGCCTCCTCCGGGCTTTGCCGCACCTGGGGCGGAAATCCGGTGGCCAGCAGGGCTCGTTGCAGCTCCTCGACGCCGGAGACTCCAATCCTTCTCCCGTTCCGAAAGGCACCCCCGCCCCGCTCGGCCACGAACAGCTCGTCGGTCATGGGCTGATAGACGGCCCCGACCAGGATGTCTTCGTTCTGTTCCAGGGCGACCGAGGTGCAGAAGACCGGGTATCCGTGGGCATAGTTGGTGGTGCCGTCCAGGGGATCGATCACCCACTTGAACTCGGAACTCTTCTCGGTGGCGGTTCCTTCCTCGGCCAGGATGGAGTGGTGGGGGAAGCGGGAGGCGAGCAGATCCACGATCTCCTTTTCCGATCGCCTGTCGACCTCGGTGACCAGGTCGGCTTCGCCCTTGAACTCGACCGTCTTCACCCGCCGGTAATGTTCCCGCAGGATGTCTCCGCCCAGCCGGGCTGCCTCCACGGCAACCGCCAGATAGTCGCGCATGGCCTGTCTTTGCCTCCGTCTTCCGGAACATTATCACATTGCCCGGAAGCGGCTGCGCTATAATGGAGCCCAAGGACACCAGCCGGATTTCGTCAACGGGGAGGTCAATAGGATGGTGAAAGCAAAGAAGATGGCAGCCCTGCTGGGGTTGCCGCTTTTGATGGTGGCCGCGTCGGCGTCGGAACCGGCCCGCCCGGTCGAATCCGCCGGAACCGAGGCGCCGTCGATCTCCTTCAACGCCAAGGCTCCTGCCAAAACGGCTGTGGCCGAACCCGGCACTGCGGCCAATGAGGACCGGCTGATTCTGGTTCTGAGGACACGTGGCCATCGGATCAGCATATATGGCGGAGTCCGCGCCCCGAAGTACACGGTGCATGACGACAAGGGAGTCCTCCTGGCCCGGGAGATCGGCATTGCGGTGCTGAAGGAGAAGTTTCCGGCGCTGCATGAGGTGGCCACCGGCGTGGCCTGGTCGGGAATCCAGGGATCGTTTGGCTACACAGGGAAATAAATGGCCAGGGGATGGGAGAGCAAGGCGGTTGAGGCGCAGATGGAGGAAGCCGGAGAGCCGTTCCGGATGGGCAAGGCAGCCGCAAGACCCGCCGCCGGAGAAATCTCTCGAGAGCGCCGCTCCCTCCTGTTGGCCAGGACACGCATCCTGAATGAGATGGATGCCACTGCCAACGACCGCTACAGAGACCTGCTGGGCACTTCTCTGGCGGCCATCGACAAGCAGTTGTCGGCATTGAAGTAGAGCTGTCCCCTCGCCCTCCCTCCACCCGCCCCCGGAGCCGGTCATTCCGGCAAGATCCTAACGGTTGCTTGCATTGTCCACCTTCCGCAGCCTTTCCTCAGCCCTGGTCCTGGTTGCCATCTCTTTCCCTGCCGGCGTCCTGGCCGAAAGCCGGGGCGATTCCGCCGTGGAGGCGGACGCCCCGCCGGCCTTGCGCGCCCAGGTGGTGGATTCCGACCTCAGGGCCATTGCCGGGGTCCGGGTAATGCTGGTTTCCCGGCGGGGGCGTGTCCTGGCCCAGACCGCCACAAGCCCGCAAGGAGACTTCCGGTTCGAGACCGTCCCTATGCAAGCCCGGGCCCTCAGATTGAGCCATCCGGACTTCGAGGACCTGGTTCAACCCCTCGACGCCTGGCAGACCGCTTACACGCTGGTTCCCCGGCGGGTGGAGCAGTCGCTGACGGTCACCGCCACCCGCACCCCGCGCACCTGGAGAAACATTCCCTCGGCAGTCTCCGTGCTGGCGGAACCGGAGTTGGCCCAGTCCCCGGCGATCACCGTGGACGACGCCTTGCGCCAGCTTCCGTCCTTCAGCCTCTTTCGGCGCAGCAGCAGCCTGGTGGCCCATCCCACCAGCCAGGGGGTCTCCCTGCGGGGGATCGGACCCAGCGGCGTCAGCCGCACGCTGGTGTTGTGGGACGGGATGCCGCTCAATGATCCCTTTGGAGGCTGGGTCTATTGGAGCCAGTTGGACAAGTCCAGCCTGGAGCGCATCGAGGTGGTCCCCGGGGGAGGTTCCAGCCTCTACGGAAGCTCCGCTCTGGGAGGCGTGATTCAGGCCTTTTCCAAGGCGCCCCCGGCCCCGCGGTTCGAGCTCGACCTGCGGGGAGGCTCCCTGGGCACGGCCCGCGCCGACCTGCTGGGCTCGGTTGGAGGAGAACGCTGGAGCGGCCTGGTTTCCGGCTCTTTCTTTCACACCAACGGGTATCCCGTGGTGGCTCCCGATGACCGCGGGCCGGTGGACGTGCCGGCCAAGTCCCGCGCCTACGCGGTCCGTGCGGCGGCGTTCTACCAGCCGCGCGAGGGGGCGCAGGGGACCCTGCGCCTGGAGCATTTCGGTGAAGACCGGGGAAACGGCACCCGGCTGAGGGAGAACGCCACCGGCGCGACCCGGGTTCGGGCCCTCTACCGCCGGAGGGGCGACCGGGGCAGGGAGTGGCAGTTCGGCGGCTACAGCCTAACCCAGACCTTCGACAGCAGCTTCACCGCCGTTCCCTCCCACCGGCAGTCTGAGTTCCTGACCCGCGAGCAGCAAGTGCCCTCCCGCAGCGCCGGCGGTTCTCTGCAGTGGACCGGCCCGCTGGGACAGCGCCACCTGCTGACTTCCGGAGTGGATTGGCAATGGGTGCGGGGCCACAGCCGCGAGACCGGCTACCGCTCGGGGATGCCCGCCCAGTTTCAGGAGTTGGGCGGCAGCCAGCAACTGGGCGGGGTCTACCTGCAGGACCTGGTGGCCCTGGCGCCGCGCTGGCAGCTTCAGTTGGGCGCCCGGCTGGACGGCTGGTTCAACCACCATGCCGTTCGCGAGCAGGCCCGGCTGCCCTCCGGAAGTCCCACCAGCCTCGCGTTTCCCCGGCGCGGAGGCGGCATGCTCAGTCCCAGGGGCGGGGTCTCCTGCCACGCCTCCGAGGCACTCACCTTCAGGGGAGCCGTCTACCGCAGCTTCCGGGCGCCGACCCTCAACGAGCTCTACCGCGGATTTCGGGTGGGCAACGTGGTGACCCTGCCCAACCAGAACCTGCGCCCGGAAACGCTCCGGGGCGCGGAGGCGGGGGTGGACTGGTACGGCGGACCCCGGGTCAGGGGCCGGCTGACGGCCTTCTGGAACGGCCTGAGCCAGGCCATTTCCAACATTACGCTGGAGACCACGCCCGCGCTCGTCACCCGCCAGAGGCAGAACGTGGGCCGGGTCAACGCCCGGGGCCTGGACGCAGACCTGTCGCTGCGCTTGAACCGGGACTGGAGGCTGCGGGGAGGCTACCTGCTGGCCGATTCCACCTTCGGCCGCTTTCCGGAGAACCCGGGGGTGGAGTCGAACCGGTTGCCCCAGGTGCCCCGCCACCGGCTCACGGCCTCGCTGAGCTATGCGCGCCCCGGCGTCCTCAACGCCTTCCTGATGGCCCGATTGGTCGGCCTGCAGTTCGACGACGACCGCAACCTCCGGCCCCTGGCCGGAACCACCCTGCTGGACCTTCACCTGTCCAGGAGGGTGCACCGGAACCTGGTGCTGACCTTTGCCGTGGAGAACCTGCTGGACCGCGAGATTCCCGTCTCCAACACCTCGGTGCTGGGCATCGGCCCCCCCCGGATGATCACCGCCGGGATTCGGTCGGCGTGGTAGGGTCGGGGTGCATTTTTCGTGTTATATTGATCGGCATTTTCAGGAGCGGCCATGGCATTCCCCAAAGTGGTTCGGGTCAGGCAGCGTTTCCATTCCACCCGGGTGGAGGATATTCCGGCCAGGGTGGCCCGGGAAGTCGGCCGGCTCGACCTGGGCGGCCGCCTCAAGCCGGGGGACAGCGTGGCCATCAC
>JAPOZE010000694.1 GCA_026706225.1 Acidobacteriota bacterium | reverse complement strand
CGGCGTTCCAACCATGGTTTCGGAGGTCGTAGATCACCAGGTCGAACTCGTCGAGAAGCAGCGACCAGAAAGGGTAGTAGAGATCGATCGCCAGACCGCTTCCGTGGCTCAGGACGAGCCGTGGTCCCTCCGGATTTCCATGACGGCGCAGGGTGATGACGGTGTCATCGTCCACCCGAACATCGCTGGTGGAAAGAGGTTCGGGAATCTCCCATAGGGTTTCTGAAGTTGTGGTCAATGGGAACCCGGGGACAGTTCATGAGCGATGGCGGCGGCGAAGTGCTCGTTGCCAAGGTCCTCCAGCCACCATCGGACTGCCGGAAGGTGAGGAAATCGAAATATGCTGGTCTTCATGCCGCGGCGCATGGCCAACGGGATCTCGAATCCGGAGACATCCGGGGAAAGTCCCGTGCCAAGCGCTTTCATCAGTGCTTCCTTGACGGTCCAGAGATGATAAAACAAGTGAAGCCTGCGGGTTCCGCGAGCCAGTGCCAACTCGGCTCGTTCGTCCGGCCCCATCACGCTGTCGATGAGTCCATCGAAATCCCGCCCCGGGCTGCGTTCCTCCACGTCCACACCCAGCCTCCCCTCGGCGGCAAAGGCAATCAGGCCATGGTCGCTGCCGTGACTGACATTGAAACCGATGGGGGCCGGTTGCCCATGGACTAAAGCATAGGGCTTACCGTGATGGGAAGCGCCGAAGGCAAGCTGCTGGTTGGGGCAACCGAGCTGACTACAGAGAATAGCCCGGAGCGCGGCTCGGCACAAGGCGAATCGGCGTCGAGCACCGTCGTGCCTGAAGCGCTGCCGACGTGACTGTTCCTCCTCGTCGAGCCAGGTGAGAGCAGCCGCTTCACGGGCCGCGTCGGGCGCCAGGTCGACGTACACAACGGCGGCACCGCCGACTCTCCTGAAAGGACGCCACCAAGCGTCGGCAACTGAGGCGGGCATTACATGTCGGGGTTGCGCACCGGCTCGCGGAATCGACGGTCCCAGCCACCGTTCCTCGAGACCAGCAAACAACCCCACTCGGAGTCTAGCCGGGTTGGGAATCGATGAACTCGGCGACTTCCTTCACGCTGTTCAGCGTCGTGCAGTGTTCCAGCGTAAATTTGACGTTGAAATCCCGAGCGACCAGTTTCGCAAAAGCAACCAGATCCACCGACGACACACCGGCGTCGAGGAGACTGATATCCAGATCCTCCGGCACGTCGATGGACTGCCCATCGATTTCCAGGTTATCGGCAATGAGAGTCTTGAGACGATCTCCGGTTGAGGCCATATCGAGCACCCTTTCACATTGGTAGAGAGATTAGTTTAGAGGGACAAGCAAAATAGCAAGCGGGGCCGCTCAAGTCAAACCAATTTGGTCGATTCCCGTCCCGGTTTGGTCAACCCCCGGCACCTGAAGCCGTCCGCTTCGCCAGGTCAATCCAGTGGCGCCGGCGCTGGAAGGGATAGCCGGGCAGCGAGATCCGGCGCCGCGTCTCCCCGGCGAACAACCCCGCAAAGGAAACTCCCAGTCCCGCCCGGTAAGCTCCGGCAACCGCCTCCACGAAGTCGTCGTCACCCTGCAGGTCTCTCCGCAGGCTCGACAGCGCAACCGGACTCCCGGCAGCGCGGGCCGATTCCGGCCAAATCGAGGCCACCCGTGGACCCAGAACCGCGTCCGGACCCATCTCCACGACGACTTGCACGCCCGTATCCACCAGACTCTCGACGCATCGGTCGAATGCCGCCGGCTCACCTGCCTGCCGCTGCCAGTAGGCCTCATCGAGTGCAGCGCCCGCCTCCAACAACCGGCCCGTCACGCCGCTTACAAAAGCAATCGAGGGTGGTGCTGCCGCCATGCCTTCACGTGGCTGCTCGCCCCCCCGGTCCGCGGCCAGCCGCAACCCCTCTTCCAAGCCGAAGACCCCCGCCGCCTGCGCGGCAGCCAACTCCCCGAGGCCCTGCCCGACCACCACATTGGGCCGAATCCCCAGGCTCGACCAAAGCGCCCCCAAGGCGCACTCCAGGGCGTAGATGGCCGGCCGGGTCCATGCCGGGTCGTCCAGGGCTCCCTCCGCGCCGGTCCGGCCGAACATCACGTCCAGCAGCGATGCGCCCCGTTCTTCCCCAAGTATCGCGTCGCAGTGGTCCAGCACCGCTCTCACCACCGGCTCGCTTTCGTACAGCGACCGCCCCATGCCGGCCCACTGGCTGCCCTCCCCGGTGTAGGCGAACGCCACCTTGGCTGCCGCCACCGGCTTCGGCCGCTCACCCTCGCTCGCGAGCGCCTCCAGCCCCTCCCGCAGCGAGGCGGCATCGTGGAACACCACCCCTGCCCGGTAGCCGAAATGGCTCCGCCCCACACCAGCGGTCCATGCCATGTCCGCAAGCAGCGACCGGCCGGCCGGCCCTCCGGCTGAAAATTCTTCGGCTCGTTGGTCGAGCCAGGACAGATAACGTCCCGCCAACGCCCGAAGCGCACCGTCCGCCTTCCCCGACAAGGGCAGCAAGCGCGTCTGGCGTGGCCGAAGCGCTTCCTGTGACAGCGTCAGGTCCGCCACCGGCTCCGGCATGGAAACGGTTACGGCTTGCGCGGAACCTTCGGGCAGGGACCCCTCATCGGGTTGGGCGCCGTTGGCTTCCCCGTACCCTTCCACAACCACGTGCGAGTTGGTTCCCGATATTCCAAAGGCGCTCACTCCCGCGCGCGGCGGGCGACCGGGATGACTGGGCCAGTCGGTCATGGCCGACACCACCCGGACCGGAAGCCGATCCCATTCCAGGTGCGGGTTGGGGTCCCGGAAATGCAGATTCTTGGGGATGGCCCCCCGCTTCATGGCCAAAACGGTCTTGATCAGGCTCGCAACTCCGGCCGCCGGCTCCAGGTGACCGATGTTGGTCTTCACCGAACCGATCAAGAGCGGCCGGTCGGCCTCGCGGCCCTTGCCGTACACCGCAGCGGCCGACTGCACTTCAATCGGGTCCCCAAACCCCGATCCGGCCCCGTGGGCCTCCAGGTAGTCCACTTCCTGCGGGGCAACGCTCCCCCGCGACAGCGCCTCTGCAATCACCCTCTCCTGCGCCGGACCGTTCGGCACCGTCGGTCCGGCGCTGGCCCCGTTCTGGTTGACCGCCGATCCGCGGATAACCCCCCAGATGCGGTCGCCATCGGCCTCCGCCTGGCTCAATCGCTTCAGGACGACCATCCCGCAGCCCTCGCCCCGCACGAAACCGTCCGCGGCGGCATCGAAGGTCCTGCACCGCCCGCTTGGCGACAACATCCCCAGTTCCGCCATCTCTCGGGTTATGTCAGCGGACAGCACTACGTGCGCGCCTCCGACCAGAGCCATGTCGACCTCGCCCTGCTGCAAGGCCGAGACCGCATAGTGCACAGCGACCAGCGACGACGCGCAATTGAGCTCCACCGGAATGATCGGCCCCTCCAATCCCAGAGCGAAAGAAATTCGCCCCAGCGTCATGCTGGCGGCGGTGCCCAGGTAGCTGACGCCGGAGTTGCCGCCTGTCATCAGATCCCGGTATTCGCTGGTGGAAATGCCGGCATAGATCCCGGTTCGGCTGCCTCGCAATCGGTCCGGATCCACTCCCGCATCCTCCAGAGCCTGCCAGCTTGTCTCCAGCAGCATCCGCTGCCGCGGATCCATCGAGCGAGCCTCGATCGGCGAAATCCGAAAGAACCTGGAGTCGAACTGCTCGATCCCCTCAACAAACCCGCCCTGGCGGTAGGCGGCGTAGTCGGCGGGAAGTTCTTCAGCCAGCTCGCCCCAGGAACCTGAATCTCCGCGTCCGTCCGTCACGGCGTCTACGCCCGCTTCGAGCTGGCGCCAGAATGCCGAAATATCCGTGGCGCCGGGAAACCGGCAGGCCATGCCCACGATCGCAATGCCGTCCTCTGCCGGCTGCGCCACCGCCGGTCGCTCCGGCTCGGGTTGCGTCCGGGCGGCCGGCGCAGGGGCGGCCCCGCCCAGTTCTCCAGCCAGGTGACGGGCCAATGCCGCGATGTCCGGGTAATCGAACACGACGGTATTGGGTACCGTGTACTCTTCCGCAAAGGCCCGGTTGAGACGATTCCGCAACTCCACCGCCATCAGCGAATCCATGCCCAGGTCGAAGAATCCCACCGTGGGCTCGGGCACCGAGGACAGCCTCAGCACCGCCTGCACCTCCTGTTGCAGGAAGGAAACGAGCAGTTCCTCGCGTCCCGGCGCTTCCTGCAAGCGGGACAGCAGGTCCTCCGACGAGGTCGCGGTATCGGCTTCGGCGTCCGAGGCGGCAGACAGCAGGTCCTCCAGGAAAGCGGGGCGGTCGCCTACGGCCTCTTCGAACACCGACCAGTCCATCGACATCACCACGGAAGTGGCGGCGTCCTGGCGCACCAGTTGGTCGAAGGCCCGGAGACCCTGCTGCGGAGTAAACCAGCGGCCTCCGAGCGCCGTTCGTTGCCGGTCGATCCGTTCCCGTTGTTCGGCGGCCTCGCCGATCTCCGACCAGGCTCCCCAGGCGATGGCCTGTCCGGGAAGCCCCTGGGCGCGGCGGTGGCCCGCGAGCTGGTCCAGAAAGGCGTTGGCCGCCGCGTGGTTGGCCTGGCCCGGATTGCCCATGACGCCGACTCGGCTCGAAAAGAGGATGAAGAGGTCCAGATCGCGGTCCTCGGTGGCACGGTGCAGATGCCATGCGCCCAGCACCTTCGGCCACAGCACCCTTTCGAATCGCTCCCAGCTCTGGTTGCTCAGCGCGCCGTCCGACAGCACGCCCACGCTGTGGATCACGCCCCCGAGCGGCGGCAGGGCCGTATCCATCCTCGCCAGCATTTCATCGATGGCGGCGGCCTCGGTCACATCCGCCAGCTCGACTTGTACCGTAACGCCCCGCTCCCGCAGCCTGCCAATCGCCTCCTCGGCTTCGGCATCCGGCGGGCGGCGCCCGTTGAGCACGATCGCCCCGGCTCCGTGGTCGGCCAGCCAACCGGCTATGGCCAGTCCGATCCCGCCCAGGCCGCCAGTGACGAGATAGGTGCGGTCCTGCCGCAACCGTCCCTTCGCGAGGGGCGGCAGGGTCACCACGATCTTCCCGAGATGCCGCGCCGATCGCATGAAGCTCAAGGCGGCCCCGGCTTCGGCGAGCGGCCACCGGCTGTGGACGATCGGTTTCAGTTCTCCCGCCGAAAGACGCTCCATCACTCCCCGCAGGACCCTTCCCACCCAGGCCGGCTCGGTTTTTTTCAGCACGTCCAGTTCCAGGATGGAGTAGGCCACGTCGGGACGCACCGCCGCCATCTCTTCCTCGCTCAGGATGTCTCGCCTGGCCATCTCCACGAACCGGCCGCCCTGCTTGAGGCAGGAGAGGCTGGCCTCGATGAAGCCCTCTCCCGTCAGGCTGTTCAGCACCACGTCCACGCCCGCGCCTTCCGTAGCTTCGAGAATCTCCTTTCCGAAGGCCGTCGTGCGGCTGTCGAATATGTGTTCCACCCCCAACGACCGGAGATAGGCCTGCTTCGGCGCGCTGGCGGTGGCGAAGACCTCCGCTCCCGCCGCCTGCACCCACTGGATGGCCGCCAGACCGACGCCGCCCGCACCCGCGTGAATCAGCACGCGCTCTCCGGACGCCAGTCCTGAATACTCGAAGGAGAGGGCAGCGGACACGAAGGCGCTCGGCACCGTGGCCAGTCCCGACACCGAGAATCCGGATGGCCTGGGCGCAACCAACTCCTCCCGGGTGACCATTTGCGGCGCGAAGGCGCCGAACCCCAATCCGACCACGGGGTCGCCGACCGAGACGGCCGACACCTCCGAGCCTGTCTCGAGGATGCGGCCGCACATCTCTCTGCCCAGCAGCCCCTCCTCGATGAAGCCGAGCGACCGGAACACGTCCCAGAAGTTGAGCCCCGCCGCCTCGACCGCGACGCGAACCTCCCTGGGTTGCAGAGAACCCGCCGGCAGCGGCTGGACATGGGGTCTGTCGAACACGCCGGCCGAGTCCGGAGCCAGCACCCAGTCCGGCTCCTCCGGCAAGGCCAGGCGCTCCGGCCCGGCGCCGGCCCGAACCAGGCGGGCCACCTGGCGGCGTCCCGATCGATAGGCGATGTGGTTCTCGGAATCGGGATAGAGGAGTTCCTTGACCAGATCGGGTGCGGGCGCCGCTTGGCCTGGGTCCAGATCGATCATCCTCGGCTGGAGATGAGCCGCTTCACGGGCCGCGGCCTTGCCGAAACCCCACAGCGTTGCGCCGGCAAGTTCCCCGCCGCGCTCCCGCTCCAGCACCTGTGCGCCTCGCGTGATCAACCAGATGCCATGGGCGGGGATCGCATCGGAGTCGGCGATGCCCTGCACCAGCGCCAGCGCACTCGCTCCGGCTCGTTTCACGTCCTCCGCCATTTCCTCGGTAGTGGCCTGTGCCCCGTGACCGTCCAGTCCAACCAGGTGGACGACGCCGCTGAGAGGCAGGTCGCCGGGCAGACCGGTCACAAGCGCCCGCCAGGACTCCCGCTGATCCATTTCCACGGCGGTCCTGAAGACACCCGGACCGACCGCTGCCGGCCCCTCTTCTTCCGGCGCTTCACTGCCGGCTAGAACCACCGCCTGGTTGCGCGCCGCCAGATCTGCCGCCAGCTTGGCCGCCGCACCGCCGTTGTCCGCCGCCAGAATCCACAATCCCGGAGACTCTTTCACCTCCGCGGGGCCCTGGGCCACGATGACACCCTTGTCCGGTGTCCGCGAGGCGTCCGACTCGTCCGGTCCCAGAACCTCTGCGGCCTGGAAGCCCACCCGGCCGAGGGCCTGGCGCCACACCGCCGGGCTCGCCAGGGCGTGGTGGGGACGGAAGTCGTCGGCAAAGCGCCACCATCCGTCCAACTGGCCGAAGGTCAGGTCCATCCAGCCCAGACCGCTGAGGTTTTCCAGCGCGATCAAGTGTCCCGACGGCGCCAGCAGATCCAGGCAGTGGCCCAGCGTTTCCTCCAGGTACCGCGTGGCGTGCAGGACGTTGGACGCGATCAGCAGGTCATAGCCATGCCGGTCGAACCCCTGGTCGATGGGGTCCTTCTCGATGTCCAGCGGACGGTACTGGATGCACCCGCCGCCATCGCCGAACCGCGCCTCCGCCTCGGCAAAGAAGCCCGCCGAGATGTCCGTATAGGTGTAGTCGAACCCTCCCTCGGGAAGCTCGGGGAGCACCGAGGCGGTCGCAGACCCGGTGCCGGCCCCCACCTCGATCACCCGCAGGCGCCGTCCTTCGGGCAATGCGGCCACCAGCTTGCGGACCGCCTCCGACAGCATCCGGTTGGCCGCCCGCGCCACGGGAGCCTTCAGGTACAGATCGGCCGCCGTGGGTTCTCCGCTGCTGAACAGGAGTGTCAGCGGATCCTGGCGACCGCGAAGCACCTGGGCCAGAGCCTGGCCGGAACGACGAAACAGCCCGATCTCGGTCAGACCGTGGGGATGCAGGTCGGTCAGCCGGGAAGAGAACGCCTCCAGATCGCCGGGCATTTCCGCCGGCAGCGGATCCTCTGGCCCCACCACGACTGTAAAGCCATCGCCAGCCTCCTCGAGCACCCCCGACCTGGCCAGCATTTCGAGCATCCGGCGAAAGAGGCGCTGGTGCTCCGGGAGGACGTTCAGCCGGCTCCGCAAGGCCTCCGGCTCCACGGTCTCGCCCGCCCGGCGCTTCCAACCCAGCTCTTGCAGGGTCGCCAGCGCACGGGACCGGGACCATCGCTCCAGGTTCGCGAGCAGAGCGTCCCGGTCATCGGGATCGACCCCGGCATCCCTCAGATAGCCCGCCAACAACTGGGCGCCCGCCGCGACGGCCGCGGGTTTCGGGAAGAAGTCGGCAGGTGTGATTCCGGTTGCGAGGTCGCGCTCGCGCCACACCACCTCGTACAAGAGGTCCCTGACTCCCTCGATCGCCGAGAGCAGCGCCGCCCGCGTGGCCCGCTTGACGGTGTACCCGCTCAGCCGGCCAAGCAGCATCCCGCTCGGATCGTAGATGCGCAACTCGCCGCTCAGTACCTCGGCGGGCTCACCTGCGCCGCTCTCCGCCTCGCGGGAGGCATCACTCAGGCGCGCGTGGCAGACGACCCGATCGGGCAGAGGTCCCGCCAGCCACAGCCGTTCCCAGCCGAACGGCAGATAGGCGGCCCCGCCCTCGCTCCCCTCCAGGTTGCGGGCCGCCCCCAAGACCTGGAAGCAACCGTCCAAGACCAGCGGATGGACATCGAGCCCATGCCCGCTCAGGGCTTCCGGCAGGGAAATCTCGCCCAACGCCTCGCCCGGGCGGGACCAGACCCTCCCGAGCGTGCGGA
>JAPOZE010000210.1 GCA_026706225.1 Acidobacteriota bacterium | reverse complement strand
TCACCGAAAGCGTCTGCGGATGGAAGTCAAACACGGAAATCCGATTGAAGACGTTCAGCTCATCGTCAAAATAGTTGTAGTGAAAGATACGGTTTCGTTCGCCCATCATCCATTTGCGGGTGGGGCGTATGGTCTGGGGATTGCGCCCCTTGATGACCCGCCTCAAGTCGTCCTGCTTCTGGTTGGCGGAGGGTAGGATGTATTCCTGCAGCATGAAGGAACCGGTGCTCAACAGGAGGGCGGTCACCAGAACCGGAAAAGACAGCCGGTAGAGACTGATTCCGGAGGATTTCATGGCCACGATCTGCGAGGTGCGGGTCAGGAGGCTGAAGCTCACCAGCACGGCTACCAGGACGCTGAAGGGGATCATCTGCACCAGGATGTGGGGAACCAGGTAGAGGAAGTAGTCGAACACCACCCAGCCGGTAATGCCTTGCTCCACGATGTCGCTGAGCAGTTCAAAGAAGGTAAACAGCACGAAGAGCACGATGAAGGCGCAAAGCACCAGAAGGAAAAATTTCAGGAAGCCGCTGAGGATGTACTTGTCCAGCGTCCATCCGGCAGGGAAGCGCAGGATGCCGCCCCGGGGGCTCCTTTGACTCCGAACGGCAGCGTCGGGACTGCCGCCGTTCCTGCTCAGTCTCCGGGCTGAACTCCGGAGAGAGTCGGCCAGAGGACCGAAAAGCCTTCCCCAGGGAAACTGCCTCTCCGAAATCAGCAAGAGAAACAATCCCAATATCAGAAACACCAGGTTGGCCAACCAGGGACCCAGAAAGGCCGGGATGTGACCGCTCTCGGCAAAAGCCAGACCCTGGGAAAAGAGGATGAAATAGACCAGGAAGATGATCAGGCTGATGACGAACCCGAATGACTTGCCGCTTCTCCGGGTGACAACGCCCAGAGGAAGCCCGAGAATGGAAAACACGAAGACGGCCAGAGGAAGCGCCAGTCGGCGATTGAGCTCGATGACCGCCTTTCTGCCATGGAGGTCGTGGCTGTTCGAGGCCCCGGAGAACGCCATGCCGTAGAGCTCGAGCGAGTCCATCTCGGCAATGGTCTTGTCCCTGGGCGCCTCGGCAGGAGCACCCATGGCCTTGAAGAGGGGAACCGTGGCTTCCTCAAAGGAGGTGACCCGCACGGTGCCTTCTTTTCCCGGCACCACTTCGTAGGTGGCGCCCTGTTGAAGATTGAGCTGCAGCTCACGCCGGCCCAGGTGGTTGAGCAGTCCGCCCTGACGGGAAAAGGTGGCCTTGGGCCAGTTGGCCTCGGTTACCTCGGCCAGAAAAATGCCTTTCCAGGAGCGGCGGTCCGGAGCCGTATCCATGACGTAGACCACGCGACCGGGAAAACGTTCCTCGAAAACGCCTCTCCTGACGGCGGTGTTGAGCGACTTGAGCGCAATTTCATCCTTGATCAGCGTCAAGCGGTGAGTGGCTCTGGGAGACCACAGGTTGGAGTTCACCAGGGCCAGAGAACCCACCACCGCGGAAAAGACCAGCACCGGCCACAGCAAATTTCTGAGACCGATTCCGGAGGATCGCATGGCGGTAATTTCACTGTCGGCCGACAGGCGTCCAAAGCAGATCAGAATGCCCAGCAGGACAGACATGGGAATGGAGAAGGTCAGCACCTTGGGCAGGATGCACAGAAAGAGAAAACCGGCTTCCCTCAAGGTGATGTTCTCCTGAACCAGGGTTTCCATCAGCCGACTGGACACTTCGTTGGTCAGCAGGACTGCGCTGAATACCAGCGTGCCCAGACCGAAGGAGCCCGCGATTTCCAGCAATATCGATTGTCGAAGAATTCTCATGGGGTTGCGCCGGCAACGGTTTCCATCGTCATCGGCGTGGCTGCCACCTTCCGCAAGTCATCGCCATGCTCATTCCAGTGTTCCGTCCCGAAAATAAGGTTACCATCTCCGATGACAGTTCCACCGGGAAACGGCCGGTAGGGCACCGCGGCTCATGCAACGATTCCCCCAAGCACTCGCAGATTCACGGGGGTCCATACCAAAGTTTACATAATATACCTTATCGGAAGTAAACACCGAAGATCCGGAACCGCCCATTCTTCCTGAAGCTCTGAGCGCGGCGCCAGCCAAAATGGCATGGAACCATTCCACCAGCGCTCGATATACTACCCATTGAGGCTGTGCTCCATGCCGCGCTTTGGAGCCGCTTGCCTGCAAACTTCCAATCTGCCCTTGGACCATGGATGAAATAGACCTCGCAAACGTTCTCCTGCTTCTGGGATGCGCCGTGGTGGTCGTCACGGTCTTCAGGCGTTTGGAGCTACCAACGGCGCCGGGATACATCCTGGTGGGAATGTTGGTGGGGCCCCAGGCGTTTGGCTTGTTTTCCTCAACCGGCGAAACCGGATTTCTGGCGGAGTTCGGGGTCGTTTTTCTTCTCTTCACGCTGGGCCTTGAATTCTCCCTGCCTCGGCTGGTCGCCATGCGCTGGCAGATGATCGGCCTTGGAGGCGCCCAGGTCCTGGTGACTTCGCTGGTAGCCGCGGCGGTGGCTTCCTGGGCGGCGGTCCCACTTGCCTCGGCGATCATTCTGGGCGGCGCGGTGGCCATGTCCTCGACCGTGATCGTGATCAAGCAGCTTCGCGAGCAACTGGAGCTGGACCAGAGCCACGGACGCTGCTCGGTGGCGACGCTCCTGTTTCAGGATATGGCGGTGATTGCCTTTCTCATGCTGATCTCTCTGGCCGGCCAAGGCGATCGGATGCTGCCCGTCCAGATTCTGCTGGCCCTGGCCGAAGCCGTGGCAGCTCTGGTCATTGTTCTGGCGGTGGGCCATCGGCTGCTGCGGCCTCTCATGCACGAGGTCGCCCACAGGCGCAGCCCCGAGCTCTTTACCCTGACCCTGCTGCTGATTGTACTGGGAGCGGCGTGGTTCATGCATGCCGTCGGCATGTCGCTTGCCGTAGGTGGTTTCCTTGCCGGCATGATGCTGTCCGAGACCGAATACCGGCACCAGGTCGAGGCCGATATTCGGCCCTTCCGGGACATCCTGCTGGGATTGTTTTTTATCGTCATTGGAACCCAGCTCGATTTTCTGCTTTTGGCCGACCAAATCGCATCGGTGAGCCTGGTGGTGGCGGCTCTAATTATTGGTAAAGCATGGATTATATGTATTTTAGCTCGTTTTTCCCTTGGCGGTTGGCAGGCCTCGATTCGCGCGGGGCTGGTTCTGGCCCAGGGAGGCGAATTCGGCATCGCGCTGCTGGCGTTGTCGCTCCAGGAGCAAGTGCTGGACCCGGCCGCCGCCCAGTTGCTGCTGGCGGGAATCGTCGCCAGCATGGTCTTGAGTCCCCTGCTGATTCGCCACAACCGCATCATCGCAGCATGGCTCGTTTCCGGAGAAGATCCCGAAACGCATCGGTTGGCGTTACAACCCATGGCCACCGAGGTCCTGGCCAAACGGCGGCACGTCATTGTTTGCGGCTACGGCCGGGTCGGCCAGAACCTGGCCCGAATTCTCGAGAAAGAGGGCTTCGAGTATATCGCTCTGGATCTGGATCCCTATCGCGTACGCGCCGCCAGACAGGCCGGCGATCCGGTCAACTATGGCGATGCGTCTCAGCGTCATGTTCTTGAAAGCGTCGGGCTGGCCAATGCCAGCGTGGTCGTGATCAGCATTCCCGACAGCCTGGGTGCTCTCAGAATCGTCAGGACGGCAAAGGAACTTCGCCCGGACGTCCCCATCCTGGTTCGAACACGGGACGATACGGACTTGGACAGGCTTCAGAGAGCCGGCGCCACCGAAATCGTCCCGGATTCTCTGGAAGCCGCGCTCATGTTGGCGTCCCACCTCCTGCTTCTGCTGGACGTACCCATATCCCGAATCGTGCACGAGGTAGCCAGAATCAGGGGCCACCGCTACAGCATGCTCCGGAATATCTTCCGCAAGGAAGACGCCCAGGTGCTGGACGAGTCCCATGCATTCCGGGAACAATTGCAGACCCTGACTCTTCCCGAAGGAGCGGCCGCGGTGGGTCGTTCCCTGGCCGAACTGCGGCTGCCCGACGCGGGAATACTGGTCACCGCAATTCGCCGGCAAGGCATCGTCGGACGGCAACCGAACGCCGACACGGTGTTGAAGGAAGACGACGTATTGGTGCTTTGCGGCACCCCGGAATCGCTGGAAGGGGCGGAAACCCTGCTGCTCAGCGGCTGAGTCGCCAAGTTGACCACCGCCCGCCCCACCTTGCGGATCATTCCTCAGAAATTGCGGCGGGGGGGATGCCGCTTAGGGGGCGATAACCAGAAATCTGGGTTGCACACCGATGTCACCGATGCTGTTTTCCACCTGTCCGGTGGCTCGATCAATGGTCAGCAGGGTCCTCGTCTGAGGACTGATTCCATAGAGATCCCTGCCGTCGGCGCTCAATACCAGGTCGCTGATTGGGACCGGGGTCCTGATGATCGCCTCACGGGTCCAGGAGCTTGCGGTGTCGAAGACGTGGATCTCATCGACGGTCAGCGATGTGGCTACAAGGTCCTTTGAGGCACAACCGACAAACACTTTGCTCCCATCGGGAGTACGGAGTGAGACTCGGGTGTGAAGCACTCTGTGCGACAGGCGCAATGGAGGAGCCAGCGTTGGATTGATCCGGAAAGGACTGTCTCCGATCTCCGCCTCAAATATCTCTCCATTGTCCATAATCAGTCCGAGTTTCCGAGCATCGTCTGAAGGACAGATCTGTGCTACGGGTCTTTGCACTACCCTCCTGCCCCTCGTAACCGCCGAGAGGCCGATCGGCACTTCCACAAACTGAGACTGATTCACGGAACCATCGGCGGCCAGGCTGATCAAACCTACCCCCCTGGAGCTGCACTTCACAACCAACTGCCATGCCCCGGAGACCGGAACGATGATGGGATAGCCACAACCAGGCAACCCGGCCTCTTCAGGCAAGAACCTGTTCCTGATGGTGTCGAAGGTCTGTATTGTCTGCTCGTGCACCCCTGGCCGAACCGTGCGGCTCTTGGCGACATGGACGTAACGGCCATCCGGCGAAACCGCCAGTCCTCCCAGGCCGGGCAACGTGTAGTTAAGTCTATTGGAAAGCTTGACTTGCTGAAGCAGAACCCCGGACGCGGTATCGATAGCCCAGAGCTCATAGGAGCTCGCGCCCGACCCGGGGAGGCCGGGCGGTTTCGACGAAACATAGAGACGGGCCCCATCGGGAGACAGGGCAAAGAAGGGAGCGAAGCCGGCTTTAAGCCCTCCTTTGACTCCCTCTTCCGGATCTACCAGCCACACCACCGACTTGTCCTCTCCAACCTCCGGATCCAGAACGTAGAGCCAACCCGATTGGGGCTGGGACCAGCCGTTGGAGGGCTCGGACGGTGCCGAGTCGCCGGTTGTTATCGGAGCAACAGCCAGAAACGAAAGACAGAGAACGGCTACGCCAGGCAGGATGCTTGCCTGCCGTGCTCGATGAATTCCATTCCCGCAATCTCCGCGGTTCCTACTTCCCATTGAATTCGTGGAAAGAGAGAACATCGATCCCCTGCGCTTCATCCTGCCCGAAATACGTAGGAATACTTATGAACTGGTGTGCTTGGTGTGCTTAGTTTGGCTCCGTGGACAACTCCATTTGGGGGGAGGAATAGGGCGGCTGTTGAACGACTGGAATAACTCTCCCGACTTTTGATTCCTGTGTGCAAGAAGAGGAAGGCGGGCGCCTCGTGGAGCGTTTCGCAACGCCTCACCGCGACGAATCGGCTGAATCAGGCTGAGTCGGATTCGAAAAACCTGCGTTGCCCATGATTGAAAACGTAGTCGCCTTCGTTGACGTGACGGACTTGTAAAGCCTCGTGCACCAGCACCCCTTCGTGCACTCCCTCAGACCTCATCACAGTCGCTGTTGTGTGGTTGCTATCGAGGAAGGTAGCATACAGCAACGATTGAAGCCCAAACAGGACCAGGCGCGCAAGAGACCGGACCCAAACGACTCGATCATTGCGTTCATACCAATCGGTCGTGTTTTTGTCCCATTCGTTTGCGATCGGCATGTCCGCATTCCCGTGTACCAGATAATTCCTTGCCGCCCGACACAGGTAAAAGAAGAAGAGATCCTTTGGCGCCTCTTGACCAGGTTCCTTAATTCTCTTGCTCACGTCGCATCTGAATTTATCAAGAACAACATTCGGTGCCTTAGCATGCATCTCTTGCTCGGCCTCACATAACCCAAAAAATCGAATTCGAGCACCCTTTTCTCCGACGAATCTGACCGCGTGTCCAATTCGATCGCGTCGCGACGAAGTACATAGGCTGTCGATCGTCATTTCTAGCGCCATCCAGACCCACACGAACTTCGTGACCTCCTCAACATACACAGAAATCAACTTGCTCTGTGCGTCATCGTAATCGGCGGCCGAACTGCAATACAAGACACTGTCAGTATCGTCTACGTGGCTTGTGTCGGCTGAAATCCCAGATATGCTTGCGGCAAATTGGAAATGTTGTGCGGGCGGGACGCCCGCGTTCCCGGGTGGGCATCCTCCTGCCTGGAATACGTAGCAATACTTATGAACCGGCGCCCTTCGCGCCCCGTCGTGGAACGTTTGTTTGCGCCTCTTCGTGTCCCTCGTGGACACTGTTCTCGTTGGGCGCAAACCGGCACTCGAAATCCACAATCTGAAATCACTTGGCTCGGGCTCAGACCGATGGGGGACTCAGAGGCGAGGCGCTTCGGGATTCGAATTGAGCGATCAGGTCTTCATGCCGCAGGGTGAGGCCGATATCGTCCCAACCGTTGAGGAGGCATTGGCGCCGGAAGGGATCGACCTGGAAGCCATAGCCCATCCCGTCTTCGGCCTGAATTTGCTGTTCTTGCAGGTCAACCGTCATTTGAAAACCGGGCGTTACGCGAACGCGCTGAAAAATGGCTTCCACCTGCTCCTCGGAGAGGCGCACCGGGAGCAGACCGTTCTTGAAGCAGTTGTTGAAGAATATGTCTGCGAACGAGGGAGCGATGATGCAGCGGAAGCCGTAGTCCAGCAGGGACCAGGGTGCGTGCTCCCGCGAGGACCCGCAACCGAAGTTGGCTCGGGTGACCAGGATGCTTGCCCCCCGGTAGCGCTCCTGGTTCAACTCGAATTCAGGGTTGAGGGTCTTCCCTTCCAGGAAGCGCCAATCGTAGAAGAGGAACTGGCCGAAGCCGGTCCGTTCGATCCGTTTGAGGAACTGCTTGGGGATGATCTGGTCCGTATCCACGTTGGGCAGATCCAGCGGAGCTACCACTCCGTGAACTTTCTCAAAGGGTTCCATGTCGGCATCCTCGGCAATTGCGCAGGCGTCAGGACGGGTCGGACGAGGGTTTCGGCTTGAGATCGTACTGCCTGACATCCACCAGGTGTCCTTCAATGGCCGCGGCAGCCGCCATGACGGGACTGACCAGGTGTGTCCTCCCCCCCTTTCCCTGTCTCCCCTCGAAATTGCGGTTGGAGGTGGACACGCACCGCTGGCCCGGACTGAGGATGTCGGGATTCATCCCCAGACACATCGAGCACCCCGATTCGCGCCAGTCGAATCCGGACTCCCGAAACAAGTGGTGCAACCCCTCCTTTTCGGCCTGCCACTTGACCTGTTGCGAACCGGGCACCACCATGGCCTGAACTCCGGAAGAAACGCGCCTCCCCTTGACGAAGCGGGCCGCCGACCGGAGGTCCTCGAGACGGGAGTTGGTGCAGGATCCGATGAAGACCCGATCCACCGCGATGTCCACCAGCGGCGTTCCCGGCCTCAGATCCATGTAATCCAGGGCGCGTTCGGCGGACTTGCGCGCATTGGGATCATCGAATTCAGCCGGGTCGGGAACCCGGGAATCGATCGAGGCCACGTGGCCCGGATTGGTGCCCCAGGTAACCTGCGGGCTCAAGCCTGCGGCTTCGATGCGGATGGTGCAGTCGAATTCGGCTCCGGGGTCGCCGGCCAGCTTTTTCCAGCCGGCAACGGCCTCTTCAAAATCGGCCGGAGCATACTTTCGACCGCGGAGGTAGTCGAAAGTCGTCTCGTCCGGGGCAATCATCCCGGCCCGGGCGCCCCCCTCGATCGACATGTTGCAAACGGTCATGCGCTCTTCCATGGTGAGGTCCCGGATGGTCTGGCCGGCGTACTCGATCACCGACCCCGCCCCCCCGCTGGTTCCGATCCGACCGATAATGGAGAGAATGATGTCTTTTGCCTCAACACCATAGGGACGCCGGCCTTCCACCTGAACCAACAGGGTTCTGGGCCGGTCCTGGAGCAGACACTGGGTAGCCAGCACGTGCTCCACCTCGCTGGTGCCGATCCCGAAGGCCAGGGCCCCAAAGGCGCCGTGGGTGGAGGTGTGGCTGTCTCCGC
>JAPOZE010000465.1 GCA_026706225.1 Acidobacteriota bacterium | reverse complement strand
ATCTCCACCATCGCCAGCCTCTACAGCGCCATCAGCTACATGGGAGGCCCCTCCGAGTATCGCAGCTACGATCTGCGCCTCACGGTGGGCATTTTCTCCATGATCCCCACGGCCCTGGTGGTCATGCTGGTCTTCATGCCCTTCTTTCACCGGCTGCAGGTCTACACCGCCTACGAGTACCTGGAAAAACGGTTCAACGTCACCGTTCGCGCCCTGGCCAGCGCCGTGTTCGTCATATGGAGGATTCTGTGGATGGGGACCGCCGTCTACGTTCCCTCCCTGGTTCTGCACACCATCACCGGATTTCCCCTGATTCCCATGATTCTGCTGGTCGGCGTGGTGGCCACGCTCTACACGGTGGTCGGAGGAATGCGCGCCGTGATCTGGACCGACGTGGCCCAGTTCTTCGTGCTCTCGGCGGGTTCGGTGCTGGCCCTCTGGGTGGTGGGCGCTCACGTCGGGGGGCTTGAGGGCATCTGGTCGGTGGCGGAGCAGGGAGGCAGGACCCGGATTTTCGATTGGACCCCGGACCTCACCACCCGGGTCACCTCCTGGGGAGCTCTGATCGGCAGCCTGGTCGCCAATCTGGGAATGTACGGGGCCGACCAGGTCAGCGTGCAGCGCTATCTTGCGGCCAAGTCGCTCAAGGGCATGCAGAAGTCATTCATTCTCAACACGGTGGGCGGTTGGGCCATGGGTTTCCTGATGATCGGGATCGGTCTGGGACTCTACGCCTTCTATGCCCTGCATCCCGCGAACCTGCCGGCCCCCATCGGCGGAGACAAGGTCTTCCCCTATTTCATTGCCACCGAGATGCCGCTGGGCTTGCGGGGCATGATGATCGCCGCCATCCTGGCGGCCGCCATGTCTTCGATCGACTCGGGGCTCAACTCCTCGGTCACGGCGTTGATCACCGATTTTTTCAAGCGCTTTGGCTGGCTGACTCGGGGAGGCTCGGCTTCCCAGGCTGAAGTGGCCCGGCGAGAGTTGAAAATATCCCGAGCCCTGACCATGGCGTTGGGCGTAGTCGTCACCGTGCTGGCCTGCTTCGTGGGGGCCCTGGGCACCATTATCGAGATCGCCAACAAGCTGGTGAACAGTTTTGCCGGGCCCATGCTGGGGATATTCATTCTGGGAATGATGACCCGCAAGACCGAGTGGCGCGGAGCCTTCTGGGGCCTGCTGGCGGGCACGGTGGTCACGGCCTACTGCATCCTGGACAACAGCGTTTCCTTTCTCTGGTTCGGCCCCATCGGGGCCTTGGTCACGGTGCTGGCGGGGCAGGCCGTCAGCGCGTTGCTGGGCGGCCAGGGGACTGAACGCTCCGACCTGGTCTTCCAGTTCCGGCGCGGCTGGTGGCAAAGGGCAACCGCCGAGTCGGCAGAGGAATAAGGTCAGGCGTCACAGCCGCGAGCCGTTTCTTCTCCGTCCGCGACACCGCTCATGAACAACGCCCCCCAACCCAATCCATCCATGGACCCCGCCATCCCTTCCTGGAGCCGCGGGGACCTTCCTCCATCCCCCCGTTTCGGATGGCGCCAGATCACCTCGCTCATCGGTCCGGGGGTCGTCATGGTAGGAGTGTCGATCGGAGCCGGAGAGTGGCTCTTCGGTCCGGCCGTGACGGCCCAGTACGGCGGGACGCTCCTCTGGCTGGGTGGTTTGAGCATCCTCATGCAGTTGTTCTACAACCTGGAGGTGATGCGCTACACCCTCTACTGCGGAGAGCCGGTGCACGTGGGCTTCTGCCGATCCTGGCCCGGCCGCCGTTTCTGGATTCCCTTCTACGCGGTCCTGGAGTTTTCCAGTATCTGGCCCTTCATGGCCTCCAACGCGGCGGTGCCCCTGGCGGCCGCCATGCTGGGCCATTTGCCCGGCGCCGGGATGACCAGTTGGCTGGGCTTCGACATGTCGGAAGCGGGTCTGGTCAAGCTGTTGGGCTATCTCATCTTCATCCTGGCCTTTGTGCCCTTGATCTTTGGGGGAACGGTCTACCGCTTGATCGAACGTCTCATGACCGCCAAGATGGTCATCGTGCTGGCTTTCCTCGCTTTCACCTCGCTGTTCATGGTTTCGGGGCGCAACGTCGGGGAGGTCTTCAGCGGGTTCTTCCGGGTCGGGTCGGCGCCGTTGCGGGCTGCCACAGTCATCGCCGACGGGCATTTCACCCTGAGCACCCGGGAAGCCGGGGTCGCCTATACCATCCGTGGAACCCTGGAAAACGGCAGGCCGGTGCCCTTGTCATTTGCGGTCGATCGGGAAGGGAACCGGCAGAGCTTCGGAATCGGAGATCCGATTCCCCCCGGACTGGAGAATCGGCGCAGGCGCATGCTGGAACAGGCCGGAAGGCTGGCTCGAAAAGGCGGGTTCTACGTCGAGGTTGTCGAAGGGACAGCCGTCTTGTCGGCCGAAGGCAGGATCGCCGAGGATCGATCCTGGCGTCCCACCGCATTCTTTGTGAAGCGGAACGGACTGGTGGAACGCTTCGAGAGCCTGGAGGAGCTTCCTCAGGCCTTTGCCCGCCGCCTGGGAGAACTGGTGGACCGCCAGGGCCTGGAGCTGGTGAGCCTGATCGGGTACGCCCGCGAACATGGACGACTGCCTTACCTGGAGTGGGCCATGCTGGCCGGGCTGGCGGCCATTGCCGGCGCCGGCGGCCTGTCCAACAGCCTCTTCTCCAACTATACCCGAGACAAGGGCTGGGGCATGGGGGCCCGTGTCGGAGCCATCCCCAGCGCCGTGGGAGGAATGACCATCAGCCTCTCCCACGTGGGCGAGGTTTTTGCCATCAGCCGGGAATCCCTGCAGCGGTGGAGGGGCTGGCTCCGCCAGATTCGCCGGGACCAGGCCATCTGGGTGATCGGCAGCTTTCTGGGCATGGCCCTCCCCTGCATGCTGTCGCTGGAGTTCATCCGCAACGCTCCCATTTCGGGAAACCGGGTGGGCGCCATGGTGGCCGACGGGCTGGCGTCCCGCTACCCCGACTTCGGCTATATCCTGTGGCCGCTGACCCTGCTGATCAGCTTCCTGGTTCTGGCTCCCAACCAGATCCACTCGGGAGACAACATCGCCAGGCGTTGGACCGACATCATCTGGACGGTGAGCCGCCGGGCCAGGACCCTGGGAGGAAACCAGGTCAAGTTCATCTACTACGGAATCCTGCTGGCCTACGGGATCTGGGGCCTGTTCGCCCTCTCCCTGTTCAACCCCCTCCAGATCGCCAAGGTGGGGACGGTCTTGATGAACGTGGCCCTGGGAGCCAGCTCGCTGCACGTCCTCTACGTCAACCACTCACTGCTGCCCCCCGAACTGCGTCCGGGCTGGATCAGCAGGATCGGCCTGGTCTGCTGCGGCCTCTTCTTCCTGGGAATCACCGTCATCGTGATTCTGAAGGTGTGACCTCTTAGCCTCAACTCGAAGGAGGGACTGGTCGAGTTCACGACCCGCCTCGGGGGTCGGAGGGCAATCCCCGGCAGTTGGGTGCCCCTGAGAGACGAGGGAGGGCAGTTTGTGGAGGTAAGGCAGGGATATTCGCAAGACGCCCACACACTACTAATATCAAAGGAGTTACAGTCAACAGGTTGCTTCTGATTTCCTCGTATTTCCCCTCATGGTACACGGGAATGTACGGAAACGCCGAAGCCGTCCACGGGCCGTAAGGTCCTCGCCGTCTGCGCAATCAACTTCTGTTGCCTCGGAGTCTGTGCCCTCTCCGCCACGGGTTCACTTCAGCTTTCATCCGCGCCGCTATTCTTCGAGAATCCGCTCCCGAGCGATCCGCTCGATCCGAGCGGCGTCAATGCTGCCGTCTGGCTCGTCCTCGGAAGTGATCAATCGCTCGGCGTACCCGTTGTCGTCGTACCACTGGCGCTTACGTTCCCACGCCTCGCGGTAGCTCGGTACGCTCAGCATGCCGAGGTGTTCCCAGAAGTAGACGTCTCCCTCGAAGCTAGCGGTGAAATCCGGTAGGCGGAAATCCTTCGAGTCCGAGCGCGAGAAGAGAGGTTTCTCGTACAAATAGCTGATCCCAAGTGTATAGAGGATATCGGCCACGACCACCTCGCTCTTCGAGCGGACCGCGTCTCCCTTCTGCGTGCGGTGCTTGAGCGTCGCAAGATGAGGCCGTCGTATGTCGTCGGAGCGGGTCGCCAGGGAGAACATGTGGGTGTTGCGACCGCCCGTCTCCGAACAGCCGGGGCTGCGCAGGTGGCGTAGCGGCTCGATGTCCCTCTCGATCAGCAGCACCAGCTTACGGCGGAAGCGAGTGAGTCCCGTGTAGATCAACTCCCTCGACAAGGTCGATGCCGTCTGCGGGACGACCAGGAACACGATGTCGAAGTCGCTTCCCTGGGCCTTGTGAACGGTCAACGCGTACGCGAGTTGGATGTTTTCCTCCACCTGCGAGCGGTAGTACCGGTAGGTAACCTCGGGCTGCGTGGAGAACGCAACATCGAGGCTATCGCGAGAGGTTCTCGCGACGATTCCGATTTCCCCATTTGCCACGTAGTCCAAGCCCATGTTCCGTGGCCACGCCCCCATCGATCGGTTTAGAATCTGGATAACTTTGTCGCTCCATACGATCTCCTGGTCTCCAAACGGCCGCCGCTTATTGCGCTTGGCCGTAACGATTAGACCGCCCTTGTACTCCTTCTGGATCTGGCGGTTCAGATCCTCCGTGCCGAAGTGCTGGGCTCGGGTGGGAGAAAGGATTTGCCAAGCCTCGCTACATACCCAGTCTCTCTTGTCGACCCCGAGGGATCGGTTAAAGCTCTCGTAGTCTTCGTTGCCGATCTCCAAGTTCGCCGCCATTCGGCTCTTCAGTTCCGTGATCAGCTGATCGTGATCGTCCCAGAACACAACCTCCAGATCACCGCTCGACTCTCCCCGGGCTACTGCGGCCAGAATCTCGTCATCGCCGGGGCTGACCACCGATGCCCGATAACCGTCTGCAAGGGCGAGCGCAACGCTGTCTTTGGGGGAATCACCGTCTTCCTCATTGGTACGCATGCAGACACGAAGAGGCGCGACACACTTGGCGTGGTCTTTGTGGAGCCATTCGATGATATCCGCGAACGGCCGCCCCGGACCGATCGGAGGAAGCTGGTTCGGGTCTCCCACCAGGATCAGTCGACGGAGCGGTCCCGTGTCGAGCGCGCGGAGCAGCGTCCCAAAGAGATCTGTCGGGATCATCGAGCACTCGTCGACAATGACGGTGGTCGCCTGGTAGGGACTCCGATCGCTTTCCGGCTTCAGCGCGAATATTCCGGCTACGAACCAGCCTTGCTTCAACAGAAACTGGTGAATAGTCATCGCATTGCGCCCAGTTTTCGTAGAGAGGCGCACGCGTGCTTTCCCGGTCGGGGTCAGCAGGAGCGTCGGATGGCGTCCCTCGGCGCGTTCCAGCTCCTGCAGGAAGACCTTGAGGACTGATGTCTTCCCCGTGCCTGCGCCCCCAGTCAAGATGCTCAGCCTCCGGGCGAAGAGCGTATCCAGTGCGGCCACCTTCTCGTCGAGCGCTGCACGCTGGCGGTCGGACTTTGGCTCGCCGAACTCTCCTTTGAGCTCCGCAAGCCAGTCGATAGGGGGATTGGGGGCAGGGTTAACCTTCTTGGCCCGCCGCCTGAGCATCGAAGCGGAGCCTTGTTCCAAGGACTGGAGGCGCTTGAGAGCAACGAGAGGTGGATCGAAATCGAAGGCAGTCCAGAGGGAGTGCTTGTAGAAGTCCGCTTCGGCAAACAGGACGTCTCGGTCCGGCCTGCATGCGCGCTTGTGGGGAAACCGTTCGAAGACTCGGCTCAGGAAGTCGGAGAGCGTCAGGAGCGTATCTCCGTTGTCGGAGGCTTCCTGAAGCACCGCGACGCCAACAGCCCGGACCCGGCGTTTGTCGTCGTGCGACACCTCGTCATCGTCGGGAAACAGGGCGGCATCTGCCGAGGGGCGGAGGCCGTGATCAATTGTTTCCAACGCCACGGGGTCGGAGCCGACGGCACCGAGATCGCTCTCGCACACAATATAGGGGTTAACGACAAGCGCGTCCTCGGTGGCGTCGATCCCGCTCGCTGCCCGCTGGTCGGGATTGGCGATGCGACAAACTTGGTGCGGGGTGAGTTCGAACCTGGCGAGCTTGGATAGGAGTGCCTGACGGGACTTGAGGATACCCCATCGCTCGCGCGCCTTGAGAAGTCCGGTTCGGTAAGGTTCCCAGTCCGGCTCGGTGCTTCCTTCGAGGATCGAAAGCACGTAGTCCCAAGGATTCTCGGCCTGTTTCGCCATCGGAGTCAGTACAGCCCGTTGGAAAGAAGTGCCCTTCGAAAACCCAAGGTACTGCAGCACACTCCCAACGCCGGGGAACGGTCCGCGTCCACACCACACCTCGGCAAGCGCATCGTTCAGCCAAGCGAGACGCTGTTCCCAATCACCAGCGACGTGTCCGTCAGCGGCAACCCGCTCGACGCATTGAATGACGCGCTCCAGGATGGCGACGGCAACGTCATCGTGGACATGTTCTCCGCCGTAGGAGAAGGGCAGCAGGGCGTTCCGGGGCACGCGACAGACGATTTTGTCCGTGGGATGACCGGCACGCAGGTACTCTTGATACGGGATCTGAACCCCTTGGTCAGGGTAGGCTTGGCTGATGCGCCGAGACCAGACGGGATACTGATCCCGGTACGTCGGCGTTGTCCCGAAGTAGAGTTGTGGACCTATATCCGCAATCCTGCCCACGCCGACGATAATACGTGCCGTGTTCTCGTCGATGGGGTTGCCATGGTTGCAGTAGTAGAAGATGAGGGATTTGCGAGGCTCCAGCTTTCCCCAGAAGAGCTTGAGGAGCGCCCGCTGCCGGTCTGGCTCAAACACCCAGCCGTTGCTCCGGGCTTCGTCGGGCCCTCGGATCGTCAGATCCTCTGCCTCGCACACTTCCTGGAAGAACTCCTCGCGCATCCACCGATACGGGGCTGGGCAGGACGAATAAGGAGGTAGGTTTTCCGATACCGAGGGAAGCCGACGAAACTCAAGCGGATCCCGATGGACGATGACGAAACCACGCTGGGCGTATGCGGCCGGATCCCGCGAGCAAGGCGGAAGCCAACCATCCAAATCAGACAGGTGCGCGCCCGCAAACCTGCGCTCCTTTTCGTCGTCTCGAGAGTCGCGAATGTGTTGGTGGACGATGCAGTGGGCGTTGAGGTGCGGCGCGTCGCAGACTCGGCCGTCCCAACCACGGTCGTGCCAGGCAAGTCGCGCAGAGAGATGTGTGGTCATGTATTCTCGCGAATGTGCCTGCTTGCACTTGGTTATTTCACCAGCGCCAAGCCTTCGCTGAGGGCGGCTTGTTTGAGCCTGTCGTCCAGCGTGGCCAAGGCAAGCCCAGTGCGTTTAGCCAGTTCCAGGTAGATAGCGTCGTAAATGGACAGTCGGTGAGCCCTGGCCAGGGCGAATGCGACATGCAGGTCCGGATCCGAATCGGTCCGTAGCGGCAGTGCTCTCAGACTGTCCAGACGTTGGTCGACCTCATTGGCCCGGATACGGCCACGGCGCTCTCCCACCAGGAGCGAATTACGCACCTCAAGCATCCAGTGTTGCGGCACCAGAGCTTGTTCGTTCTTGAGTCGCGTCAGAGCAAATTCCGCTCCCGGATCCGATTCGTCATCGAACAGCCAGGCGACAGCAACTGATGCATCAAGGACAAACCCGCTCAAAACCGGTGTCCTTCATGGCGAGTGGCGAGGATCTCCTGAGTGGACATTTTGATTTTCCGCCACCCGCGACGACGTTCCAGGAATCGTTCCACCGCTTCCCGTCTTCGGACGCATTCGTGATCCTGAGCCGGGACCAGATGTGCTACTGTCCTTCCATGACGTGTGATGGCGATACTCTCCCCGGTTTCAACCGTCCGCAGAAATTTGGCCAAATTCGCTTTGGCTTCGGTAGCTTGGATTGTACGCATTTTTGTCAGTCCAACTGGTTATTTCAACCGGTTATATCGTTTCAAATCATATCACGCTTTCCGCTCAGATCAGATCTTTTTGGAAAGAGGATCCAGTATCCCCGAGTCGTCGTTGCTGACGCGGTTCACCCGGGTGCTGACGGGGCGCGGCCGGAAGGGGCCGGCGCAGGGTTCCCGCACCAGGTCGAGCAGTTGGGGCAAGGGCGAGGCGGGGTCGAGCCACTGGTCGAACCGGCCGGGAGGGATGATGGCCGGCTGCCGTTCGTAAATGCCGGCCAGGTCCGGCGCGGCGGCGGTGGTGATGATGGTGAAGGATTCGATGGGTTCTTCCGCCTTGTCCCAGCGCTCCCAAAGCGCGGCGAAGGAGAGGGGCGATTCCTCCGCCAGGGCCACGAACCAGGGTTGCCTGGCGGGACCGGACCGCTTCCATTCGAACCAGCCGTTGGCCGGTACCAGGCAGCGCCGGAAGCGGAATGCGGCGCTGAAGGAGGGTTTGAAGTGAACGGTCTCGGCCCGGGCGTTGATGAGGC
>JAPOZE010000029.1 GCA_026706225.1 Acidobacteriota bacterium | reverse complement strand
TGTGCGGGCGGGACGCCCGCGCTCCCGGGTGGGCTTCATCCCATGACGTCGTCGCACCAACGGCACAAAATTGCAGAAGCATTCGGGCGCTGGTCGTCATTGAAGGAGATCCATCCGTATTCGTGGCTTTTCGTGATCATTCAAGAAGTGGAGCGCCCGGGTGAGCAGCGCGGGGCCGCCGCCCCCCGGGCTCTGCCTCAGCGGTCGGACGGATACACCTTCAGGACTGGTTGGCGCGGCTCTTCCCGAACAGGTAGGCGCCCAGGACTCCGCCCAGGGTGGTCAGAATCCCGCAAAGGATCAACTTGGTCAACAGGCTGACGATGACAAAAACCGGGTCGAGCGGATCTCTCATGAACTCCATCGCCTGCTCCATGAACTCCACGAACTCGGGTGGGAGACCTTCCATCTCGCCAATCTGTTCCTCGGCATTGCGCAGCTCCTCCGGCCCGGAGGCCAACCTGACCAGAATCTCCAGGAACTGCCAGACCAGGGAGCCGAACAGGCCGGTGAGCAGCCCCAGGCTGGCGCCGGTCCCGGAAGAAATCAATCCGGGGGTCTCGGTCCGGAGAAAGTAGACCGCCAGCACTCCGGCTCCCGCCACCCAGAGCAGACAGCAGGTGTTCACGTAGGGCATGGCGGACAGCACTCCCAAGAGGACTCCGGCCATCAAGGCCGGCTTGGTCAAGCCGGGGCCGGGATCGGGTGGAAAGGGGGGAGGCGAGGACGCCGGCGGCGGTGACGGTTCGACGGGGGCGGGTTCGCCGGCAGTTGACGGCGCCTGGTCCAGAGGAACGTTCACCGGCTCGGGCTTGGGATCGATGTGACCCACCGGCGCTCCGCAAATGGGACACAAGCTGGCATTGTCGTCAAGCATCTGCTGACAACTGGGACACTGTTTGGGCATGGTCTGAAAACCTCCGGCCCCAAAGCTTGTAAGCAAGCAGACAGGTTGTCAAGCAGAACGAAAGGCGGGTGAGGAAAAAGGCGGGGAGGAATGAAATTCTCCCCGCGCCAGGTGGGATTGGCGGTGGCTGCCCTATTCGGGGGGCGCGGGAGGGGGAGGGTAAATGGGACCGACCCGGGTCAATCTGAAATGTCCCTTGTCAGATTTGTCCGCTCCGTCAAAGTAAATGGTATCACCGCTCATGACATTCTCCCTGATGGAAGGGGCAAACATTCGATATCCAAAAAACACGCAGGGAGCATCCCGCCTGGGGCAGTCGTCGAAAAAATCTCGAACCTCCAGTTCATAGGTTCCGTTGGTGACGGCCCCTCTAATCAAAAATTCTCGATTGACGGTGGGAAAAGTCCCACTGAGAATCTCAAGGAGGCCGTAGAGCATGTCCCTTTCCTGATAGAGCGTCACCCGGACTTGTGCATTCATGATCTCCCCGGTCACCGGGCCTTCCCAGATTCCGGCGATGGCCGGGGTGTTGGACCGCGGCATGGCGAAGGCAGGGATGAACCCGGCAAAAGGGCCGGTGGTGCTTTCAACCAGGGAGGTGGCGATGATTAGCGGCTCGCGATCATCCTCGTTGGGGAGGAGGTCCTCCACTTCGATGATGATCTGACCCCAGGTTCCGGGTACGGTCGAACGGATGTCGTTGTTCACATACATGCCGTCTTTGTCGACATCGACGGCAGGGAGCGGCTGTTGCGGGCGCCCTGTTCGATCAAAGAGCTTGATCCGGAGCCGTCCAGGCCCGCTGCCGATGTTCACCACCGCCAGACGAGATTTGAAGGATCCCGCCTTGACCGAAGACTGGATGAGAAGCGGGTTGGAGGGAGTTCCCGTGCTCTCTACGTAGGCCGCAGGTTTGTAGATCTGGTCCGCGATGGCCAACTCCACGGCGGGGTCGTTGTTCACCCCGTCCAGGATTACCGAGGCCCAGGCGGTAATAGGTTCATCCGAATAGATCAGCAGCCATCCGGTGGTTGCTGCCCCACCTCCTTCAACCGGCCGCAGGGACGTCATGATCCGATTGATTTGACGCATTTCGTTCGATCGCACCCTAAAGGCGTCCTCGCGGTCCAGCTTTCCAGAGGGATCGCGTAGTTGGACTAGCACGCTGGCTTCCGGATCGGCCTTCTTGCGCACCGAAAACCGGCTGAAGTTGTTGAGGCCGACGTTGGTGCGGGCTCCATTCTCGTTGGTGACCAGGGGAATCAGGCTGACGTAGTTGTCGCCCTCAAAGCTCACCTGATTGGCTCGCTGGCGCTGGCTTCGCCAGCTCAAAAGGGATCGAGCGGAATGGAATCGGCTGAGCCGAATGGCGCTTAGCCGATCCTGCATCGCTTCCCTTGCCCCAACTGCCCTCCTGGCGGCGGCTTCTCGGCCGGCGCCTCGGTCTCGAGCCCAGCTCGCCGGGGACATTAGAATAACGGCAATCAGACACCACGTTGCCCGCTCAATCATTTGCATGGCCTTCCTCCTTACCGATCGATTGGCTGGATCGACTCCCAAGAGAATGCAGGTTGTGATGCCCCCGACGCCGAAAGGGTTGACGGTCGTGCCACCGGTAGTCACTCCCGGGACACCGCCCCGTGGGACGGGGTCGTTCATACGAAGTGAAACGGGGGTATTTCAGGCAAGGATCAGAGTTGGGCGGAGATTTCGTCCAGGGTGGATTGGTTCACCAGGATTTTATTCTGTTCCTGCATCCGGGTCCTGGTCCCTTCCAGGAAGGCATCGAAAACAGTCTGCCGCTTACGGGTCAACAGCCGGTCGCGAATTTCCTCTTTTTCCGCGGCAAACTTTTCCGGATCGATGTCCTGCCTCTCGGTGAGAACAGCCACCACCAGCCGCCTCCCCACCTGGATGGGCTCGCTGACCTCTCCTTCCTTGGCCGAAAAGGCAAACTCATCCAGCGCGGTGCTTGCGCCCAGATCGGGAATGGAACCATTGCGGCTGAAGGGATCGCTGAGCTTGACCTCGATACGGGCTCGGCGCGCCGCGGATGACAACTTGCGACCGGCCTTCACTTTCTTGACCAGGTCCTCTGCCTTGGATTGAGCCGCAGCATTGCTCTTGCTGGTTACCACGTCCTGTTCCACCCTGCCGCGAACCTCCTCGAATTCAGGAACTTCAGAGGGCTTCACCTGGACCAGACGGGCCAGAACGAACCCGTTGGGGACCCGCTGAGGTGCGCTGATGTCCCCTTCCGTCATGGAGAACACCCTGGTTGACAGATCCGGTGCGTTTCCGATCCCGGGAATCGCGGCCCCCGGAGAGAAAAAGGGCGAGGTTTCCGTCTCCAGGTTCAACTCCTTGGCAATGTCTTCAAAGGAGCGTTCATTCCTGGTCTGCCGGAAGGCCTTGTCGGCCCGGTCTCTTGCCTCCGCCTCGGCCTTTTCGCTGGTGAGCGAAGACTCGATGAGGCCCTTCACCTCCTCGAAAGCCTGGGTGCGAGCGGCCTGCTTTTCAAGCACCTTGACGATGTGCAATCCAAACTGGGTGGTCACCAGGTCGCTGATCTCGCCCTTGGCCAGGCCGAAGGCCGCCCGTTCGAATTCAGGCACCATCCTGCCGCGGCCGAAGAACCCCAGGTCTCCGCCGTTGGCAGCCGAACCGTCCTCGGAGTGCCGCCGCGCCAATTGGGCAAAGTCCTTGCCCGCCTTGGCTTCTTCAAGAACCCTCTCGGCCTTCTGCCGAATCTTCTGCACGGACTCGGGGGACTCGCCGGTGGTCTTGAACAGAATATGAGCCGCCTGAACCTGTTCCTGAACCTGAAATTCGGACCGGTTCTCGCGGTAATAGTCCTGCATCTCCTCGGCGGTGGGTTCGAAGGTGGCCCTCAGCCGGCCGGTGTCCGCCAGGAGATACTCGATCCGACGCTGCTCCGGGAGGCGGTAGGTCGACTTGTTCTCTTCATAGTGGGCCTGGATTTCATCCAGGGCTATGAATTCCGTTCCCTCGAACGCAGCCGGGTCGACAACCGCGTAGCGGATTCTGGCCTTCTCGTTCCGAAGCCGATAGTCTTCCTCAGCCTCCCAGTCGGAGACATTCACATACTCGGTGACCAGACCACGCAATTTTTCCTGCATGATCTCGTATCGAATCGACTCCTCGAACTGCTCCACCGTCAGTCCGTTCTGGCGCAGGATCGCCTTGTATCGCTGGAGGAAGAAGTTCCCCTCTTCAAGAAAGGCCGGAACGGCCAGAATCTTCTCTTGAATCTCCTCGGATGTGGCATCCACTCCCAGCCGGCGTCCCTGTTGAAAGACGATTTCCCGACGGATGAGCTGGTTGAGGATCTGCTGTTCGATCCTCAACTGCCGCAACAGCTTGCGATCATAGGGCACCCGGCTGCTGCGCAGGAACCGGAACAGGGCATCCCTCAGTTCCGCCGGCGAGATCTCGGCGCTCCCCACCCGGGCGACAAAGGGCGCCCCGATCTCTTGGCCCCATTGCATGCCGGCTCCCGGGATCAGGTAAGCCACCAGCCCCGCCACCAGCAACGGCAGAAACAACCAGGCGAACAACCGCTTTCGCCGACGCATGACATCCAGGATCATTGGTCTTCACGCTCTCCTGTTCGAGCTGCCGCCAATGGTGCGACAGCCGTGAACCTGCAACGGACAAACCACAAAAATGTCATTATACCAGAGGCGGAAAAGTGGGACAGCAATCCCCCGAACAGGTGCCGGTTAAGTGTTTGTAAATTAAGGGGAACTTTGCTATGCTGGAGTAGATCGCAACAGGGTTGCCGGCCGCTTCGACCGGGGGCAGGGCAGGGTGTCTCCCAACGCGACCAGTTTCCGTTTGAGCAACAGGCTGAATGAGTTTTCGAACCGCCTTCCACCTCTTTTCCAGCGACCTCGCCATCGACCTGGGCACGGCCAACTCCCTGGTTTACGCCAAGGGCAAGGGCATCGTGGTCGACGAACCCTCCATCGTGGCCGTCAACGAATCCACGGGTGCGGTGGAAGCCGTGGGCCGGGAGGCCAAGTACATGCTGGGACGCACCCCGGCAAACATCGTCGCCATCCGCCCGTTGAAGGACGGCGTGATCGCCGACTTCAAGATCACGGAAAGGATGCTGACCTACTTCATCCGCAAGGCCCATGGCCGCAAGTTGCTGGTCCACCCCAGGATCGTGATTGGAGTCCCCTCGGAAATCACTCAGGTCGAGAAGCGGGCCGTCATCGACTCCGCCTACCGGTCCAAGGCCAGCGAGGTCTACCTGGTGGAGCAGGCCATGGTGGCGGCGCTGGGGGCAGGACTGCCGGTCTCGGAACCTTCAGGGAACCTAGTGGTGGACATCGGAGGCGGGACTACCGACATCGCCGTAATCTCCTTGTCGGGAATTGTCTACGGTCGTTCCGTCAGGCTGGCCGGCCACGAGCTGGACGACTCCATCATTCGATACATCCGCGCCAAGCACAACCTGCTGATCGGCGAGCGCACCGCCGAACAGGTAAAGATCGAAGTCGGTTCCGCCTACCCCCTGGAAGAACCGGTCACCATGGAGATCAAGGGGCGCAACCTGGTCGAGGGAATTCCGAAAACCGTGGTGATCACTGACGGTGAAATTCGTGAAGCTCTGGCGGAGGGCGTGGGGGCCATCGTCAACGCGATCCGGGCGGTGCTTGAAAAAACCCCTCCCGAACTCTCGGCCGACATCGTGGACAAAGGGCTCATTCTGACGGGAGGAGGCGCCTTGCTTCGGAACCTGGACAAGTGCATCCGGGAGGAAACCGGTTTGCCGGTCACAGTGGCGGAAGATCCCCTGTCCTGCGTGGTCCGGGGTACCGGACAAATGTTGGGGGATTTCAATCTCCTCAAGAAAATCTCTGTCGACTCCTACTGAGGACGTCACGACCGGACTGAAGCTCGGAAACCTCCATAGGCGCGACATCCATGAAGCCGGTATTCCAGTCGCGAAAAGAAGCAGTGCTCGTCATAGTAACGCTGGCGGCTCACCTGGCCCTGCTCTCCACCCAGATCCCCAAGGTCAGTTCCACTCCCATGTTGCGTACCTGGGCCATGGAGTTCGTCCTGCCGTTTCTGAGGGGAACCGTGGGCGGCATCAGCAGCCTGGGCGGGCTCTGGGAGGACTACGTCCGCTTGAGGGTCGACAAGAAGGAGCATGAGCGCCTCAAGAGCCAGGTCGAGGATTACCGGCAGACCCTTCTGGTCTACAAGGAAGAGGTTCTCAGGCTCAAACGGTTGGAGACTCTGGATCTGGTCAAGTCCGCTCTGAACCGGCCCGGCGTGGCGGCCAACGTGATCGGTGGAGACGATCGCATGGGGTTCAGCTCCAGGGTCGTGGACAAGGGCGCCAGCTCGGGAATCAGTTGGGACTGCCCGGTGATCAACGCCGAAGGCGTCGTGGGTCGGGTCGTGCACGTTTCCAGGAACAGCGCGGTGGTCCAGTTGATCTCGGACCTGGACAGCGGTGTGGGCATCCTGCTGGAAACCAGCCGTGCTACCGGCGTATTGAGAGGCACCGGCCGGCAGACGGCCACCATTCACTATGTTCCCCTCACTGAAAAGGCTTCACCCGGAGAGCGGGTGATCACGTCGGGACTGGATCGGATTTACCCCAAGGGGCTGCTGGTCGGAAACGTGCTTTCGGCGACCTCGGGCCAGACCGGTTCGCAGCAGGTCAGGGTCGCCATCTCCGCCCGAATGAAAAAGCTTGAAGAGGTCCTGATCCTCAAGAAAGAGTCGACAGGCTGATGCAATCCCTCTTGCAACCTCTGGTGGACGTGCTGCTGCTGACCGGCATGGTGGTGATCCAGGGCGTCTCCGCCCACTTCTTCCCCAATGCCGCTTCCTTGTTGAATCTGCCGCTGATTGTCCTTCTCTACATGACGTTGACCCAGGCCAACCTGCTCTGGATCCTTTTCCTGGGGAGCCTGGTCGGCCTGTTGCAGGACAGTCAGGGTGTCCATCTTCTGGGACTCAGCGGATTCTGCAATTTGTCGGCATGCACCCTGGTCTACCTGGGCGGCACCATGATTGCGATGGACGGCTGGATGATGCGCACAGGCATTCTGGGGCTGTCCTTTCTCGTCTCCGGTTTCTTGTCCTGGGTCCTGCGGGTGGCTTTCCTGGACCGGTACGAGAGCCTGATGTTCGAACCACTGCTGATGGGCGGCCTGGTTTGCGCCGGCCTCGGGCTGCCGATCTTTACTCTTTTCGATCGAATCCTGAAAGAACGAACACGCTGATCGATGCAACTCCGAGACTTCTACAAGGACAAGGAGACGACTCAAGCCCGAATCCCGATGATTCAGGTTTTCGTGACCCTGGGATTCCTGGTGCTGCTGGCCGGGCTGTGGAAGGTGCAAATCCTGCGGCACAACCACTATGCCGCCTTGTCCGAGCGGAATCAGATCCGATCCATCCGCTGGGTCGCGCCTCGCGGCAGGATCCTGGATCGCTATGGGCGGCCGCTGGCCGACAACCGCCGATCCTACACCCTCAGCGTGACCAGGAAGGACCTCCCGGAGCTCGAGTCCTCACTGGATCTCCTGACAAGGGGGCTCGATTTCGAGCCCGGCTTCCTGCGATCCCGGATCGAGAAGCAGCAAGGGCGCCTCAGGTACTTGCCCCTGGTTCTCAAGGAGGATGCGGGAATCGGCGATATCTCCTTCATCGAGGCCCACCGCCAGGAGCTTCCGGCCATACAGGTGGTTCCCCATCCCATCAGGAACTACCCTGAATACGAGGTGGCGGCGCACCTTCTGGGCTACGTGACCGAAGTATCGGAGAGTCAACTGGAATCCGGGATATTCGGAGATACGGCCAAACCCGGCGACATCGTCGCCAAAGAGGGGTGGAACGAGTCTATGACCACATCCTCCGGGGAGTCGACGGGAAAAAGACGGTACGGGTCGACAGTCGCGGACGCGAGATCGAAACCATCGAGATGATCCCGCCCCTGGCCGGAAACAACCTGCGCCTGACCATCGATATCGATATTCAGCGAGCCGCCGAGAGAGCCTTCGGCGACAAGGCTGGAGCAGCCGTCGCCGTCGATCCCCGGACCGGGGAGGTTCTCTGCCTGCTGAGCCGCCCGGCTTTCGATCCCAACAGCTTCGCCACCCGAATCAGCCGGCAAAAGTGGGACGAACTGCTGCTGGATCCCCAAAAACCCATGCAGAACCGTGCGATTCAGAGCCGCTTTCCCCCGGGCTCGGTGTTCAAGATATTTCTGGCCGTCGCCGGCCTGCAGGAAGGGATACTGACCCCGACCCATACCGAGCTCTGCACCGGGGGCACGCAGATCTACGGCCGCCAATTTGCCTGTTGGAAGAAGGAGGGGCACGGCAGCGTCGATCTGCACCGTGCCATCGTGTCCTCCTGCAACGTCTTTTTCTATCGCCTGGGCCGAAAACTGGGGATTGAGAAGATAGCAGTCCATGCCAAGGCCATGGGATTGGGAAACAGGACCGGCATCGATCTGCTTGGCGAAGATCCCGGAATCATCCCCTCCCCCGAGTGGAAGCGTCGGATCTACAATGCCAACTGGTATCCCGGAGAAACCATTTCGGTGGCCATCGGCCAGGGGGCGGT
>JAPOZE010000660.1 GCA_026706225.1 Acidobacteriota bacterium | reverse complement strand
CGTCGAAGAACATCTCGTAGAAGTCGCCCAGCCGGAAGAACAGAATGGCGCCGGGAACAGACTTCTTGATCTGATGGTACTGCGCCATCATGGGGGTGGAGGGTTGCATGCCGAAGTCTGCTGAGACGGGTCGGGAAGAGCGGCCCCGAGAGTCGCTGGAGGCGTGCCGGTAGTGGACCTCCCGGGCAGGAGCGGCACGCGCTGGGCTCAGTGCGATTGTTCCGTCAAATTTCCGGAGTATATAATCTGCCCCGGGGGGTGTCAACGAACCCCGATCCCCATTGAAGGCGGGCCCGCGGCGCGCAGGTCCGCGGGGAGATCCCAACCGTGAAACTCCTTTGCCTGGACACCTCCGGCAGCGCCGGAAGCATCGTGTTGTCGGACGATGCCACCATCCTGGGCGAGATCAACCTGGATTCCGCCTGCACCCACACCGCTCGATTGCTGACCGGCATCCAGTACCTCCTGAGCCACTCGGAATTGACTCTCGGTGATATTGAGGCCTTCGGGGTCATCTGCGGTCCCGGTTCCTTCACCGGCGTCCGGATCGGATTGACCACGGTCAAGGGACTGGCCGAAACGCAGGAGAGGCCCACCGTGGCCGTTACCGCCTTCGAGGCCTGGGTGGAAAGGTTCCCGGAATGGCAGGGGGTGATGGTTCCCATGATCGATGCCCGCCGAGGCGAGGTGTACGCCGCCGTCTTCGAGCGCGGCCGCACCGGCCCGGTTCAACGGGACCCGGGGTTCGTGGGCGCTCCGGAAAAACTGCTGGATGGGCTGGACGAGGAGACCGTGCTCTTCCTGGGAGGCGGGGCCCAGAAATACCGGGATCTCATCCGCTCGAGGGGTCATCCCCGATGGCGGGTGGCCCAGACCGACCCCTTTCTGGGCCGCGCCCTGGCCGCCCTGGCGTCTTCCAAGGCGGACCGCGGGGAATGGACCGCGCCGCCGGACCTGCGCGCCTTCTACCTGCGCCGGCCCGATGCCGAAGTCAATTGGAGAGGGCCCTGAGAGTGTGCCCCCCGGGAGCGCGGGCGTCCCGGTGAACTGACAGGGGGGGACCGCATGGATAGAGTGTGCCCCCCGGGAGCGCGGGCGTCCCGCCCGCATGCACTGCAGTTGCGTGCGGTTCAGTTTCCCTGCGATAGGGTCTGAATCCTCTTGCCGGTCCACAGAGGCTAAAGTCAGACGGAGGCCGAGAGTTGTCCGGCCGCGGGGACAGGAATGATTCCGCAGTGGGTCAAGCACATCCTGATCCTTCCGGGAACCATCCTGGTGTACATTCCCTGCGCGATCCTGTGGCTGGTGGCCGACAGGCCGGGAGCCCTTGCTCCGGCAGGACCGGGACAGGTCCGATTCTGGATCGGCATCGCCTTGGCGACGGCCGGCCTGGTCTTGTCTACCTGGTGCTCCAGGCTGTTTGTCAGCGTCGGCAGGGGGACTCCCGCGCCCTGGGCTCCTCCGGCGAGACTGGTTGTCCAGGGCCCCTACCGCCATGTCAGAAATCCCATGATTGCGAGTGTGCTGTTCCTCCTCGGCGCCGAATCGTTGCTCTTGGGCTCATGGCACCTGGCTGCATGGATGGCGGTCTTTTTCCTGCTCAAGACGCTCTATTTTCTAAGGTTCGAGGAACCGGGCCTGGAAAGGCGATTCGGAAACAGCTATCGACGCTACAAGGCCAACGTGCCGCGTTGGATCCCCAGGCTGCGACCGTGGGATCCCGGGGGATGACGGATTGACTGATCCCCGGCCCGCTGCTTGAGGATGGACACCGGTTCCCCACCGCCGAAAGCTGGAGTGGTAACCTCATTCACTCAGGTCCACATCGTACAGGATTTGACAGACACGTATACTGTTCGATAGTATACGTATACTCCCGTGGGGAGGATTCACTTCACCATGAAGCAAAAACTTACCATCACCGTGGATGCCGAGCTACTCCCAAAAGCCAAGCGGCACGCGCGCTCCCAGGGTGTCTCGCTGTCCTCGCTGGTCGAAAAGGCTCTCAGACAGGTCGCTGGAGACCAGGCTCCGTCCTTTGCGACTCGGTGGAGGGGCCGATTCCGGGCCGCTGGCCGTGACGATCCACGCTATGACGCACTGGCCAGGAAGTACCTTCAATGATACTTCTGGATACTGACGTTCTCATCGATACCGCCCTCGATCGGAGCCCCCACTCTCAACCCACCTCCGACCTTCTGGACAGGATCGAGTACGGCGCGGAGAGTGCATTCATCGCGTGGCACTCCATCTCCAATTTCTATTACATTGTGGCTCCAGTGAGTGGCGGAGCGAATGCTCGGAACTTCATCGTCGAGTTGACCGGCTTCGTATCGGTGGCAACCACCAATACGGAAGCTATTCGTTACGCTGCGGGACTTCCAATGTCGGACTTCGAGGACGCCATGCAGGTGGCTGCCGCCCGTGCCTGCGGCGCCCGGCACATCGTAACCAGAAACGTCAGAGACTACCACCGCTCTCCAATCCCCGCGGTCGATCCACGGGAAGCGATCCGCCTGCTGTTCTGACGGATTGAGTGTTCGGCGCGAGGGATTGACTCCCTGCTTGCAAGTCTCCTGACGCCGTTGTTGGGGAAGGCTCTTGAAAGTTGAAATTCGCCGGATGGTGGAGGCGGACGTGGCTCAGGTAGTGGCCATTGAGAACTGCTGGGACTACCTGAGCAAATGGGGAGAGGAGGGCTATCTGCAGGTGCTCGGGAAGCAGTTTCTCTTCTGCCCCCTGGTGGCGGAGGTGGAATCCTCCGGAAAGGCGTCACCAGGGGAGCCCGGGACCTTGGCGGGGGCGGCCGTGTTGGCCCTGCTGGTGGACCATGGCGAGCTCTGCAACCTGATGGTTCGGCCCCGATACCTGGGGAAGAGGGTGGGCCGGCAACTCCTGGCGCAGTGTCAGGAAGTGGCCCGGCAGCGGCAGTTGACCCGCCTCTTTCTGGAGGTGCGCCATTCCAACCACCGCGCCATCCGGTTCTACCGGCGCAACGGATTCGCGATCGTCTCACGCCGCAAAAACTACTATCAGGATCCCCCGGAGGATGCCTGGGTGATGGAGAGGGAAGTCCCCAAAGATGCCTTGCCAACCGGCGGCTCCGGTGTCCTGAAAGGGATGGACGCCCTGCCGCGGTAGTCCCGCCTCCCGTCCCGCACTATCCCCTCTGCAGCCTGAATCGACCTGCCTTTTAACCACTCTCCGGCGTTGAGGCTCAGGCGTCTTCGGCCCTGGGCCGGCCCGGGAGGGCCCGCCCGTCAGGCGGATTCCGGCGTTCCGGTCCAGGGACGCAAGGCCAGGTGAGCTCCCAGTATCACGAAAACCAGAAGGGCGGAGAGCAGGCAGTAGTCGCAGAAGGCCTTCAGGATGAATGCCTGAACGTAGAGCAGGTAGAGGGTGACCAGGAAGGCCGCCAGGCTCGCGATCAGGCTGAAGCGGAACACCTGCCGGAACCCCGACAGGCCGAAGATGCCGGCGGCGGTCACCGCCAGATAGTAGGCGAAGCCGAACCAGGCGATGGAGAGGCCGCCCCAGTGGGAATAGGCGCTGTTGAGGACCTGGTCGCAGCCGCCGGCAGGACCGCAGGGGATCAGCAGGCCGGTGAGGCTGTGGAAGCCGACATAGCCTGAATCGACCATTCCGGCGAAGCCGGCCAGCACCATCACGCGAATCGACCAGGGATTGCCGCTCACTGGAGAGACCGGATGCCGTCGACGATTCTCTGTTCGAACTCGAATTCGTCCCTGCTGTTGGGGATGGCCTTTCCGTTCAGAAAGAAGGCGGGAACCGAGCGGACCTGGGCCATCTGGCCTTCCATGATGTCACGGTAGATCTTGTCCCCCACCTCTTTGGTCCAGAGATCCCGCCGGAAGCGCGCCAGGTTGAGCTGTAGTTCGGCGGCGTAGCGGAGAAAGAGGCTTTGGGCATCCGGCACCTTGGCCCACTCGTGCTGGCGCTGGAGGAGCAGGTCGTGCATCTCCCAGAATTTGAACTGGAGTCCGGCGGCCTCGGCCGCCCGGGCGGCAATCATGGCGTTTCCGTGGGCCCTCTGCATGGGGTGGTGCTTGAAGACGATTTTCAACTCGGAACCGTACTTTCTTGCGATTTTGGCCATGCGGCTGCTGGCGGCGGCGCAGGCCCCGCACTGAAAGTCGACGAACTCGACCAGGACCGCCTTGGCCAGGCTGTTTCCCTTGCTCCAGCCCTGCGGGCTGATCGGGGAACCGGCATTTTGAGAGCTTGGGGCCGGCGCGGAGGCCGCCTGTTCGTCAGCGCTCCGCTGCAGGTAGTAAGCCGCCCCCAGGGCCACCAGGACCACGGCCGCCAGGACGGCCAGTGGCTTGGCGATGGAAGGGTTGGTTCCCTTTCCGGTCTTGCCGCGAGCCCCCGAACGCTGCCTTTGAGAGGAGGATGCCTTGGGCATTAGTGGATTCTCCGAATCAGGGCCATGGTTCCAATCGCCAATCGCGGCTAGGGGGTCAGGGAGATGTCATCCTCGTTGCCCCGGATGCCGTCGGCGCCCGAGGACAGGATCTGCAGACCCTCCGGACCGGTGCGCTGGAGAATGAGCGGGCGACCCCAGGCGTCAAAGCGAATCGAAGTAGCCGTGTGCCGGGGAAAAAGCACATCGTTCAGCCCGGACAGGTTTTCAGCCTGGGGGTACTGCCCATGGACCTTCTTGTACTCCTGGATGCCTTTGACCAGCCTGCTCAGGTCCTGACGGGTCTGTCGTTCCCGGGTCATGTCCAGCGCCTGCCGCAGCGTCTCGACCCGAACCCAGTTCCCGTCCGAAAACCGGACCGCCTCCACCTCCCACTTCCCCCGCGAGTTGCGAGTAAGCTGAAAAACCATGTTCAAGCTGGCTTCGGCAACCGCGTGTTTGCCCCCGATCTGCCGGACCTTTTGGACTTCCAGCGTTTTGCCCTCGATTTCCATCAGCCCCAACTTCAGAATTCTCGTTCGGGCGGTGTCTGGGCTGAGCTTGCGGGAAGAGGCGCAAGCGGTAAGGCAGCAAACGAGCGCCAGCAGCACAAAGATCCGAAACCCGTTCATGGAAAATCATCCTGGATTCTCAGGGCCTGCCGGCTCTGAGGAGCTGGACGTGGACGGCTCCGTTGATCTGCTGGGAGACTTGCAGGGCCTCCTGAACCACGGGGCGGCAATCCTGGGGAACTTTTTCGATGGTCTGGATCAGGGAGGCGTTGATCTTCTGCGTGGATTTCAGGAGTGCCTTCAGGAGTTTCTGACCCTTTTTCTGGTCGGGATCTTCCCTTGCAGCCAGGTCGTCGGCTCGGTTCAGGGCCAGGGCGTACCCGGCCAGATACCTCCGGGCCTGGTCCTGATCGCATTTCCGAACCAGGATTCGGAACTGTTTCAGCCGGTCGAAAGTGATGTCCAGGTATACACCCACTTGCTTTCGGGGGTTCTTGGCCTTCCGCAGGGCCTCCTCTTCCCTTGGGGAGAACTCCTCGGGGGAGAGAGTGTCGTCGGAGGCCGAGGAAGGGTGAGCCAGGCCGAAAGTTGCCGCCAAAATGCCGAGGGCAACCAGCCCCCGGAACAACGGGGTGCGGAATGAGACGGGTGGCGGCAGCAGGGGATTACCTCTCGTTCATGGGAATGTAGGGCGCCGGATGAGCGGGGCCGGTGTATTCCGCCCTGGGCCGAATCAAGCGGTTGTTGTCCAGTTGCTCGAGCACGTGTGCGGCCCAGCCGGAGATGCGGCTGACTGCGAACAGCGGGGTGAACAGGTCCACCGGGATCCCGAGGTTGTAGTAGACCGTGGCGGAGTAGAAATCCACGTTGGCGTTGATGCTCTTCTCCCGTTTCACCACCTCTTCGATCACCCGGGAGGTTTCGAACCACTTGCGGGTGCCGGAACTCTCGGACAGGTCGCGGGACATGCGGCGCAAGTGGGTGGCTCTGGGGTCTTCGGTCCGATAGACCCGATGTCCGAAGCCGCTGATCTTCTGCTTTCTGGCCAGGGCTTCCTTGACATAGGTTTCGGCTCGCTCGGTCTCCCCGATGTCGATCAGCATGCGCATGACATCCTGGTTGGCGCCGCCGTGCAGGGGACCCTTCAAGGTTCCGACGGCCGAGGCAATGGCGGAATGGATGTCGGTCAAGGTGGCCACGGTCACCCGGGCCGCAAAGGTCGAGGCGTTGAACTCATGGTCGGCATGCAGGATGAGTGCCACGTCCAGGGCCCTCTCGGCGGTGGCATCGGGCTTTTTCCCGGTGAGCATGTAGACGAAGTTGGCGGCATGGGAGAGCCCGGGATCGGGGCCGACGGGTTCCTGGCCTTTGCGGATGCGGTCGGCCGTGGCCACGATGGAGGCGATCTGGCCGGTCAGACGATAGGTCTTTCGCAGGTTGGCAGCCATGTCGTTGGCCGCGACGTCGGGGTCGAAATGGGACAGGGCCGAGACAGCCGTGCGCAGGACATCCATGGGGGGCGCGTCCGCGGGCAGGCTCTTCAACAACCGAACCACAGGCTCCGGCAGGGCCCGGCTGCGACCCATGACCGTCGTCATTTCGTCCAGTTCCGTCTGCTTGGGGAGGCGGCCGAACCACAACAGGTAGCAAACTTCCTCAAAGGTCGAATGTTCCGCCAGATCGTGGATGTCTATGCCGCGATAGGACAGAATCCCCTTTTGTCCGTCGATGTAGCAGATGGATGAGGTCGCTGCCACAATATCCTGCAAGCCTTCCTTAAACCTGGCCATTCACCACTCCTTCTCCAACCTGTCAAGTAACCGTGCGATGTGCTTCCTGCGGGAAAACCGGCGGGGCCAGCCTGAAACGGGACACGCGGTCTGAAAGCGAGGCGGGAATTCTAAACCAAAGCCCTCGGTTGTGGGAAGGAAATTCGTGACCCTAGGGCCGCCTGTGGCATGATCACGCCCCCTGGTGAGAACGGCGGGCTAAAACCACCACGCCTTCCAAGCGAGCAAACCCAGGGCCGCGGCAAATCCCAGCACCGCGCGGTACTCGCGGTTGCGGCGGTAGTGTTGCAGGCTGAAGGAAGCAGGGTCGCGGCCGGCCGGCCAGCGGGTGGGGAGAAAGAAGGGGACGGTCTTCCGGTAGTCCGGATAGCGGGCGGGGAACAGGTGTTTCAGACGCTCCTCCTCAGCCCGCATGGCCGGACCGTACAAGAGGAAAAAGAAGCCCAGAAACAGAACCAGGATCGTCAGGCTGCTCCCGGCCAGGCTGAATCCCAGGCCGATCACGAAGCTGCCCAGGTAGAGAGGATGGCGGGTGAAGGCGTAAGGTCCGGAAACGGCCAGTCGGTCATTCTTGAGGACGTGGCCGGCGGCCCATCCGCGAAAGAGCATTCCCAGGAAGGCCAGGACGATTCCCGCTAGCCAGAGAGGCCAGGTGGGGTGCGCCAGCCAGATATAGAGGCCGGCCAGGAGAAAGCCGGCGGGGACGCGGAGGCGGGTGAGGATCGGCTGCATGAGGCGTTCCGACTCAGTTGGACCGGGGTGGAAGCGAAGCCTGTCCCCGGGATTGCTCCAGCCGCCTCACCACCGCGTCGAAGACCTGATCCACCGTGACCAGAGTCATGCACCGGCGCCGGTACTTGCGACAGGTTCTCTTGTAGCAGGGCCCGCAGGGGACCGGCTGGAAAACCGCCAGGTCGTCCGGGTGGGGCGACCCGTTCCTGCGGGGATCGGTCGGGCCGAAGATCGCCACCACCGGCGTCCGGCAGGCCGCGGCCAGGTGCAGCGGCCCGGTGTCGCCCCCCACGAACAGGCGGGCTCGCCGGGCCAGGGCGATGAACTGGGGCAGGGTGGTCGAAAAGGTCGGGGGCGGGTCGCCCGGACAGGCCGCCATCACCTCCCGGACCAGGTCCTCTTCTCCCGGGCCCCAGGTCAGAAGCGTCTTCAGACCCAGCTCCCGCCGGATTCGATGGTGGAGAAGGCCATAGTTGGAGGGAGACCAGTTCTTGGTCACCCAGCCTCCTCCGGGATTGAGGATGATGAACTCTTGCAGGCGGCGTTGGGCCAACTGCACCTCGATATAGGCCCGGTCCGACTCTTCCACCCTCAGCTCGGCCCCGCCTTGGCCTCGGGTGGCTCCCTGGCTGGCCACCAAGGCTCGATGCAGGTCGCCGACGTGGGAGGGCGCGGGATCCGGTGATACCCGCCGGTCATACAGAATGCGGCAACCGGGTTCCTTCAGGTGAGGCTTGTCGAATCCCACCAGCAAACGGGCGCCGGAAAGGAGGCCGCATACAGCCGACTTCCAGAGTCCCTGGAAGTCAAAGGCCACCTCGTACCGTTCCTGCTTCATCCGGCTCCGACAACCGTCGATCTCCCGCCAGGTGCGGGGCCGCCACAGCGCCCGCCTCCACTTGCGGGTATCGATTTCAATCACCTGGTCGAGCCAGGGATGGTTTCTCAGCAGGACTGCTGCCTGCTTCTCCACCAGCCAGTCGATCCGGGCCCGCGGGAAAGAGGTCCTCAAGTCCGACAGGGCGGGAAGCGTGTGGACCACGTCACCGATCGAACCCAGCTTGATGATCAGGATCCGATTCATCGATCCTTCTT
>JAPOZE010000601.1 GCA_026706225.1 Acidobacteriota bacterium | reverse complement strand
CAGCCAGGGCATGCCCAGCGCCGTCTGTTACCCGCAAGCCCTTTACATGGAGCCCCTCAAGGTACTGAAAATCAACTCCTTTGCATCACGCCACCAGCGACCTGGTTAGAAATGCGGGCTAAACCAGCCGCCGAAAACCCGACTGCTTGACGGGGCATTCCAGGTACTTGACCGGGTCGCCCTCGTCCACCGCCTTTCCCACCACAACCAGGGCTTCGCCAATCCTCTCCAGGGCCAGGTCCAGGTCCGCCTGAGAATGCTGCATGCAGAACATGAAGCCCGGCCCGCCAATCACACCTCTCTTGGCGGTTTCCTGCAGGTAAAGGGTGGCCGCGGCGGCGCTCTGCTCGGCGGGTACCCCTTCGAAGACCATGGCGGGGAAGGAGGGCAGTCCGATCATCCGGAAGGATAGCCCCAACTCCCGGAAAATCCCGCTCAAGCCTTTCATGAAGCTGCGACCGATGTCCTGAATGATCGCGCTGACGTTTCGGGCGCGGTATTCCTGCAGGGTGGCCTTGCAGGCCGCCAGGCCGGTGGCTTCGGCCCAGTAGACGCTGCTGATGAAGGAGTCCAGGGCTACCTGCATGATCTCCCGCTTGCCGACCACCGCTCCCAGGGCAAAGCCGTTGGAAATGCACTTGGCGAAGGTGGCCATGTCGGGGACGACCCCGTAATACTCCTGGGCGCCGCCCAAAGCGGTGCGGAATCCTGTGACCACCTCGTCGAAGATCAGAACCACTCCGTGGTCCCGAGTGAGCCGGCGCACTTCCTCCAGGTAGCCGGGGTCGGGGGTGTAGGTGCGAGCCGCCTCCATGATCACGCAGGCCACCTCGCCCCGGTTTTCCTCCAGCAGATTTCGGAGGGAGTCCGGATTGTTGTATTCGAAGGCCAGGGTGGTGTCCAGCAGCCCCTTGGGGACTCCCCGGGGAGTAATCCCGTGCATCAGGTGTTTTTCCAGAGCCGCGCCTGGGGCCAGATTGGCCGACAGGTACCAGTCATGCCAGCCGTGATAACCGCAAAAGGCCACCTTGTCCCTGCCGGTAGCCGCCCGGGCGATGCGGACGGCAACCATGTCGGATTCCCCGCCGCCCTTGCAGAAGCGCACCATTTCGGCACAGGGAACGATCTCGGCCAACAGTTCGGCGGCCTCGATCTCCAGAGGGTGGTTGACGGTCAACCCGGTGCCCCTGGCGGCCTGCTCCTGGACGGCCCGGACCACGCTGGGAAAGGCATGTCCCAGAAGGACCGAGCCGGCGCCGAGATTGAAGTCGAGGTACTCGTTGCCGTCCACGTCCCATAGCCGGCAGCCCTGCTGGCGGGGGCTGTAGACGGGCGAGATCCCCTGCGCGTGAAGTTCGGCGCGCCGTCCGAACAGGTGGGTGCGACCGGCGATCAGATTGTCGGCCCTCCCATAGAGCCGGGTGGATTCGGGGACTCGGGTCCCCTGGTTCAGAGCGCCTGGGCCCTGGGTAGCTGGATTCATGGTTTCACCTCGTTGGCGGGGCTGTCAGGATGCCCTGCTCCTCCTTTTTGAGCCATTTTAGGGAGAAAATTGCCGGACTGGGGTATTCTTTGCCGGATTGGACCTGGAAAAGCGATGCAATTTCGGGACTCTGACGGCAGTTGTTGAAATACAAGAACCTGTTTTTCTGCTTGGTAGGAGTTCAAGCGACCGTATAGTCTCCCCCTACACAACTCTGGCGGAAAGGAATGTTGTGGTGAACCGCGACCGGCGTGATTTCAGGGAAACCATGAGCCCATCGAACCCGTTGCCGTGGAGGCCGAATGCCGGGATGGCGAACAGAAATTCCAGGATGTCCGATGGCGTTGGCGCCAACCCGTTCGGCCCGCTGAGGCCGGGGCGGCCATCCTTCCGGCCGAACCTGCTGTGGTGTGCGCTGCTGGGCTTTTACTGGCTTCTGTTCCCCCCGCCGACCTACGCCTACATCGACCCCGGGACCGGCAGCTATCTGGTTCAGGTGGTGATCGCGGCTCTGCTGGGGGTCCTGTTTTCCCTCAAGATCTACTGGGCAAGGATCAAGACCTTCCTCAAGGGATGCTCGCCGTTCGGCAGAAAAGATCCAGCCGAACATGAATGATTCCATCGAAGCGCTGCCTTCCTCCTTTCGCGACCCCAGCGGATTTCTGTTTCGCGACCGGGGTGTGCTCTACCGCCAGGTCAATCGCAGTTATCGGGAAAATTTTGAGCACTTCGTGGACTCGGGGCTCTGTTCGAGCCTGGTCGATGCAGGGCTCCTGGTGGCTCATGAAGAGGTGGACGTGCCACCGGCGGAGTCGCTGGAATGTTTCAAGATTCTCAGGCCGGAACCGCTTCCCTTCATCTCCTATCCCTTCGAGTGGAGCTTCAGCCAGCTCCAGGATGCCGCCCTGGCCACGCTGGCGATCCAAAAGAGATGCCTGGAACGTGGAATGTCCCTCAAGGACGGCACCGCCTACAATATCCAGTTCCGGGAAGGCAAACCGCTGCTCATCGACACCTTGTCCTTCGAAAGGTATTCGGAAGGCAGCCCCTGGACAGCCTATCGCCAATTCTGCCAGCACTTCCTGGCGCCTCTGGCGCTGGCAGGCTACTCCGATGTCCGACTCAGCCAACTCCTTCGCATTCACCTGGATGGGATTCCTCTGGACCTCGCCAGTCGACTGCTTCCGTTTCGTACCCGATTCCGGTTCTCCCTGCTGACGCACCTTCATCTTCATGCCAGGGCCCAGACGCACTACGCCGACAAGCCCGATCGCCGGGTTCGCCGGGCGGTGAGCCTCAGAGCGCTCCAGGGTCTGATCGACAACCTTGAGTCCTGCGTGGGAGGGCTCAGTTGGACGCCACCCGGAGACGAATGGGCCTCCTACTATGAAGACACCAACTACAGCGGTGAAGGCTTCCGGCACAAGCAGCAACTGGTGTCCAAGTTTCTGGATCTCATCCGTCCCAAGCCCGGCATGGTCTGGGACCTGGGCGCCAACACGGGATTGTTCAGCCGCCTGGCGGCCAATCGCGGCATGGCCACCATCGCCTTCGATCAGGATCCCGCCTGCGTTGAGCGAAACTACCGGGACTGCCGGCAGGAAGGAATTGCCAACATCCTTCCCCTGTGGGTCGACTTGACCAATCCCAGCCCCAACCTGGGCTGGCACGGCCGTGAACGCATGTCCCTGTTGGAACGAGGCTCCCCGGACGCTGTCCTGGCCCTGGCTCTGATCCACCACTTGGCCATTGCCAACAACCTGCCTCTATCCCGTCTGGCCGGTTTTTTCGGCGAATTGTGCCGCTCCTTGATCATCGAGTTCGTCCCCAAGACGGACTCGCAGGTCCGGAGGCTGCTGGCCTCGAGGGAGGACATCTTTCTCGAATACAATCAACAGTCCTTTGAGAAGGCCTTTAGCCGCCATTTCGAAATCAGGACGGCCACCAGGATCCGGCAATCGGAAAGAACGCTGTATCACATGGAAAGAAGACCCCTGTGAAAGGGTTGGCCACCCGCCGTCAACGGAGTCGGCGAGGAGCTCCCGGCAAAGGAGGTGCGGCCGGTTGATACGGGTATCGAGCCTGGTTTGAAACGTCTCGACGCTTTCGCGAAGAGCCGCGCACGGCTTGCAAACCGTGGCTGAAACTACTCGTTGCGAAAGATCATTTTCGCCCGAGAAAGGTCTAACGGGGTTGTGTCGTAGTTGTGCCGATCCAGATGACCGACAATCTGCTGCCCTGCCTCTGCCGGTGACTGACCGTCCGGACAGGGTCTTGTGTGACCCTTGACCTTCGACACGAAAACCACGTTCTTGCGCAACTGAAACTCGAATACCCTGTCGCATCGAATGAGCGACACGCTGCCGAGTGAAAAGAACGGGGGAACGATGTGGGACGGTGTTATCCGACTGCGGGCTACCACCCCATGTCCGTGAATCCGGTCTACCGTGAAGATGGTACGACCGGGATTCGGATCTTTCGCGGTCAAGGATTGCCCTCTCATCCATCCGGGACGGTCCACCCCCAGGTAGTCCAGCAAGGTCGGAGCGATATCCAGGTTCTGAGTATTGGAAGACACGCGACGCCGGCGGTCATCGGCAGGAACGAGAAACATTAACGGGACTCGCTGCCTGCTCGTATGCCTGAGGCCATGATCGGACGTGATCACCACGATTGTGTCCTGTAGCAGCTTGCGCTCGGCCAATTCCTGCAGAATCGTGTTCACGTTGGAATCGAACTGCAATATGGCATCGTCGTAGAAATCCTTCATCCACGGCTGGTCCTGTGTCTTGCCCTCGGAGAAAACCCGCCGGACGGGTCTGAATTTCGGCCCATGGGTCCCCAGCAAGTGGAGGTAGACGAAGAAGGGCCCCTTTCCCTCCTCCAGCCACTGCCGAAGCTTGAGGATTCGCCCTTCATCGCCTCGTGGCTGCTCGGGGGCTTGAACAAGCCGATCGAACGCGTCACTCATCTGTTCTACACCGAAGACGTGCAGCAGCCGACTCTTGATCCGGTCGCGAATCCGGGTCAGGAAATAGGAGGCCCCCTGTCCAATCAGGCCAGTGAACCACTCCGGCAGCAGGAAGTCTTTCAGTTCACGATCATTGGCCCAGTCGAAGGAATGACGCATGTTGAGGTCATAGGCATCGGCATAGTACCGGAGGCCTATGTTGGCGCTGCGGTATCCAAGGGTCTTCAGGATTGCCGGCAGGTGCTGGTAGGCGTCCTTTCCCCTCAGGATATCGGGTGGATAAATGAGGCGCGTCTCGGTGGGAAGCTTCCCCGTCAGAATGGAAGCAACGGAAGCGGCCGAAGGTCCGGCATTGGGAAAGTTGTTCTCGCAAAGCAGCGATCTGTCGGCCAGTTGCCTCAGGTAAGGGGTCGTGTCCCTGTCGTAACCGTACAGAGACATATGCTCGGCCTCAACACCGTCTCCGACGATCAGGAGTATGTTGGGCAGAGCCCGGTTCGTGAGGTGTGGGCCGACCGGTGTGGATGCTGATACTTTGCGAGTTCCCACGTAGACGGTTCCACCCAGCGTGATCGCAATCAGTGCGGCGCATGCAACGCCGAGCGAGCGACCGAGCCCGTGACGTGAAACAGTCCGTATTGCCTGCCAGGTCAGGGTGTAGACCGCAACGCCAATCAACACGAGCAGCGCCTGATACCCGAGCAAACCCTTGGTCTCGACATGCCGGATGCCCCAACCCAGCACCGTCAAGGTGAAGTTGTCGACCATCAGAAAGGCAGCCAGAGCCAGCACCCCGCATGGAAGCAGGAGGCTCACGGGCACCCATAGAGCGCGGAAGGGGCCCGGAACCCGGAAGCCGGCCAACGCGCAGCCGTAGCCAAGCAAGGCCCCGACCATCCAGTACGGCACCAGGGGTGCGACCGTCGCCACCAGCACTGGGCCGGAAGATACCGCGAGAATGAGCAGGGCCTCGGACAAGGGCAGCGAAGACATGAAAGAGGGCTTGGTGACAAAGAAAAGCCATTCCATGAAAACGTAGAAATACACGGCCAGGACTGTGAGTCCGAAGACTCGTCCCCAAGATGCAGGATCCAGGAGTCCCGTCCTTGAGTCCCGCAACCCTTTTGAAGCGAACTCGACAAGTTTTCGCCACTGCCCAGGCATAGCTGTCAAATCGACCTCGCCCCGACTGGCGGAGCAAACGAGATTCCCACCAGACTCATCGAATAGCCCGCGGGTTCAACTTCGAAGTGCAACACACTGGCAGGCGGGAAATGCTCTCCGTAAAGAGGAGTCAGTGTAGTCTCGGGGGGTTGGATATTCAAGAAGGCAGTCTGGCGGCAGCCGCGCTTGCGACCGCTCTGTTCCAGTCATGGTGTCATCCTTCCCAGGGGTGCCCGGGAACAGTGCTCCGGCCGTGTGCTATAGTCGGTCCATCGGTCGTCCGAAAGGAAGATTCGGCTCATCCGCATGCCCACCCTCACGATCCTGCCGGAAGCGCGAATCAGCCTGGCGGCCGGTGGCGCCGGTTTGCTTGAGGCCAGGGTCTTGGGTCACGTGGTGGAGGGGCGGCCCCCATGGCCCCCGCTCGAGGGCGTCGAAACCACGACGGGAGAAGGGATCCAGTGTGAGTGAATCCCGCGAGCGGTTGGAGGTCGACGTTCTCTTCGTCGGGGCCGGTCCCGCCTGTCTGAGTGGAGCCCTCCACCTCACCAATCTGATCCAGGCCCATAACCGGGAATCCCTTCCCGGGGAGCGGCTGGAGTCGGTCAGCATCGCCCTCATCGAGAAGGGCCGGGAAGTTGGGGCCCACACGCTGTCGGGCGCCATTTTGGATCCCATCGCGCTGGCCGAGCTGGTTCCCGACTACCTCGAAAGAAATGCGCCTCTGGGTCCGGCGGTCAGCGGGGATTCCATCTACTACCTCTCTGCGGGGAACCGGTTCAGGCTTCCCTGGGTGCCCCCTCCGCTCAACAACCACGGCAACACTCTGATATCGCTCAGTCGGTTCGTCAAGTGGCTGGGGGAGAGGGTGGAAGCGCGAGGGGTGGATCTGTTCGCCGGTTTCGCCGGAACGGAGTTGCTGTTCGAGGAAGAGCGGCTGATCGGCGTGCGCACCGGAGACAAGGGCATTGACCGGGAGAACAGGCCCAAGTCCTCCTGCGAACCCGGCGTCGACATCCTGGCCAAGGTGGTGGTCTTGGGGGAAGGGGTCCACGGCTCGCTGGCCAGGCAAGCCGTGAAGCGCCTCGGGCTGGACCGGGGCAGGAAACCGCAGGTCTATGCCGTCGGGGTAAAGGAAGTCTGGGAGCTCCCCTCCGAATCCCCGGACAGGGGGCAGGTGATCCACACCCTGGGCTACCCGCTTCGCCATGAGGAATTCGGGGGTGGCTTCCTCTACGACATGGGCCGCACCATCTCGCTGGGCCTGGTAGTGGGACTGGACTACAAGGATCCGTTCCTGGACCCGCATCGGCAGTTCCAGCGTCTCAAAGCCCATCCTCTGATCGCCTCCCGGCTGGCGGGAGCCCGGCTGGCTGCCTACGGGGCCAAGGCCTTGCCGGAAGGCGGCTATTACGCCATGCCGCGGAGCTATTTCAACGGAGGGCTGCTCATCGGCGATTCGGCGGGACTGGTGAATTCCATGCGGCTCAAGGGTATCCACCTGGCGATGAAATCGGGGATGCTGGCGGCCGAGACCATTCTTCAGGCCCTGCTCAGGAACGACTTTTCAGAACGGACGCTGAGCCGTTACCCCTTGCTGCTTGGCAAGAGTTGGGCGGGTCGGGAGCTCTACCGGGTGCGCAATTTTCACCAGGGGTTCGAGCGCGGGCTGGTGTGGGGGCTGCTAAACGCGGGACTGCAGGTCCTGACGGGAGGACGGGGCTGGAAAGACCCGCTTCCGAGTCGGCCCGGCCACCAGCGAATGCAGCCCGTTGCCGCCTACCACGGCACCGGCGCGTTTCCCCCGGGACCGCTGCAGGCCGACGGGGAAACCACCTTCGACAAGCTCACCAACGTCTATTTTTCCGGCACCAGGCACGAGGAGGACCAACCCTCCCACCTGAGAATCAGCGACCCCGGGATCTGCCAGGACCGGTGCCCGCGGGAATTCGGAAGCCCCTGCCAGCGCTTCTGTCCAGCCGGCGTGTACGAGGTCGTTCCCCGCGAGGACGGCAGGGGAAGTCGGCTCCAGATCAACCCCTCCAACTGCGTCCACTGCAAGACCTGCGACATCATGGATCCCTACCAGGTAATCACCTGGGTCCCCCCCGAGGGGGGCGGCGGACCCAACTACGTGAACTTGTGAGATGCCGCATCGAAGGGACCGCCAGCGGCCCGCCCGCCTGGCGCCCTTCCTTCACTCGATCAGCATGCAGTCGCCGTAGCTGTAAAAGCGGTAGTCCATCTTCAGGGCTTCCCGGTAAGCCTCGAATGCCAGGTCGCGTCCGGCGAAGGCGCACACCAGCATGAGGAGGGTGGAGCCGGGCAGGTGAAAGTTGGTCAGCAGGGCTCCTACGCGGCGAAATCGGAAGCCGGGATAGATAAACAGGTCGGTTTCCCCTCGCAGTTGGGGTTCCGTTGCCCGGAAGGCCGATTCCAGAACACGAGTCACTGTGGTGCCCACGGCCACGATGCGCCGTCCCGAGGAGACGGCGGTCGAGATGGCGCGGGCAGCCTCGGGTTTCATTTCAAAGGGCTCGGTTTCCATGCGGTGGTCCTCGACGCGATCGCTTGCCACCGGCCGGAAGGTGCCCAGACCTACGTGCAGCGTCACCTCGCAGCGGGCGATCCCTCTGCGGCTCAAATCGGCGAAAACCTGGCGGGTGAAATGCAGTCCCGCCGTCGGGGCCGCCACTGCGCCGCGCTTGCGGGCGTACACCGTCTGGTAGCGGTCACGGTCGCCGAGCTCGTCCGGCCGGCGAATGTAGGGCGGCAGAGGGACGTGGCCCAGGCGGTCCACGATGGCATCGAAGTCGCCCTCGTACTGAAAGCGCAACACCCGCAAGCCCCGTTCGCCCCGTCCCGCAACCACGGCCTTCAGTTGGCCGCCGCCGAACAGCAGGCGCTCGCCAACCCGAATCCTGCTACCCGGCTTGACCAGCGCTTCCCAG
>JAPOZE010000450.1 GCA_026706225.1 Acidobacteriota bacterium | reverse complement strand
CCGCCTGTCTGAGTGGGGCTGTCCGCGTGTCCCACCTGAGCCGGGCCCACAACCGGCAGTCCCCTCCCGGCGAGCGGCTGGAGTCGGTCAGCATCGCCCTCATCGAAAAGGGCCGGGAAGTTGGGGCCCACAGCCTCTCGGGGGCCATTTTGGACCCCATCGCGCTGGCCGAGCTGATCCCCGACTATCGGGAACGGGATGCGCCATTGGGTCCGGCGGTCAGCGGGGATTCCATCTACTACCTCACCGAAGGGAACCGGTTCCGGCTTCCCTGGGTGCCTCCGCCGCTCAACAACCACGGCAACAGCCTGATATCGCTCAGCCGGTTCGTGAGGTGGCTGGGGGAGTTGGTGGAAGCCCGAGGGGTCGATCTCTTCGCCGGGTTCGCCGGCACCGAGCTGCTGTTCGAGGGCGAGCGCCTGGTCGGAGTGCGCACCGGGGACAAGGGCATCGACCGGGAAAACCGGCCCAAGTCCTCCTGGGAACCGGGTGTCGACATCCTGGCGAAGGTGGTGGTTCTGGGGGAAGGGGTCCACGGCTCGCTGGCCGGGCAAGCGGTGAAGCACCTCGGACTGGACCAGGGCAAGGCGCCTCAGGTCTACGCTCTGGGCGTGAAGGAGGTCTGGGAGCTCCCCGAAGAATCCCCGGATAAGGGGGAGGTGATCCACACCCTGGGCTACCCGCTGCGCCAGGAGGAATTCGGGGGAGGCTTCCTCTACCACATGGGCCGCACCCTCTCACTGGGCCTGGTGTCGGGGCTGGACTACAAGGACCCCTTCCTGGACCCGCATCGGCAGTTCCAGCGCTTCAAGACCCACCCTCTGATCGCCTCCCGGCTGGCGGGAGCCCGGCTGGCCGCCTACGGAGCCAAGGCCCTGCCGGAGGGCGGCCATTACGCCATGCCGCGGAGCTATTTCGACGGGGGGCTGCTCATCGGCGATTCGGCGGGCCTGGTGAATTCCATGCGGCTCAAGGGTATTCACCTGGCCATGAAGTCGGGGATGCTGGCGGCCGAGACCATTCTGGAGGCCCTGCTGAGGGATGACTTTTCGGCAAGCACGCTGAGCCGTTACCCCCGGCTGCTGGGCGAGAGTTGGGCGGGGCGGGAACTCTACCGGGTGCGCAATTTCCACCAGGGATTCGAGCGCGGCCTGGTTTGGGGACTGCTCCAGGCGGGGCTCCAGATGGCGACCGGAGGACGGGGCTGGAAAGACCCGCTTCCGAGTCGGCCCGGCCACCGGCGAATGCGGCCCATTGCCGCCTACCACGGCGCCGGCGCGGTTCCTCCGAGTCCGCTGCAGGCGGACGGCAAGACCACCTTCGACAAGCTCACCAACGTCTACTATTCCGGCACCAGGCACGAGGAAGACCAACCCTCCCACCTGCGGATCAGCGACCCCGGAATCTGCCAGGACCGGTGCCCGCAGGAGTTCGGAAGCCCCTGCCAGCGCTTCTGTCCGGCCAACGTGTACGAGGTCGTTCCCCGCGAGGACGGCAGGGGCCGCCGGCTCCAGATCAATCCCTCCAACTGCGTCCACTGCAAGACCTGCGACATCATGGATCCCTACCAGGTGATCACTTGGGTGCCTCCCGAGGGCGGCGGAGGCCCGAACTACATGAACCTCTGAAGCGGGTCTGCCTGCCCCCCATCCTTCACTCGATCAGCATGCAGTCGCCGTAGCTGTAAAAGCGGTAGTCCCTCTCGAGGGCTTCCCGGTAGGCCTCGAAAACCAGGTCGCGCCCGGCGAAGGCGCACACCAGCATGAGCAGGGTGGAGCCGGGCAGGTGGAAGTTGGTCAGCAAGGCTCCCACCCGGCGAAAGCGGAAGCCGGGGAAGATGAACAGGTCGGTTTCCCCGCGAAGCCGGGGTTCCGACTGCCGGAATGCCGATTCCAGAACACGAGTCACGGTGGTCCCCACGGCCACGATGCGCTGCCCGGCCGAGCCGGCCGTCGAGATGGCCCGGGCAGCCTCGGAGGTCATTTCAAAGGGCTCGGTCTCCATGCGGTGGTCTTCGATGGATTCGCTGACCACCGGCCGGAAGGTGCCCAGACCGACGTGCAGCGTCACCTCGCAGCGGGCAACTCCCTTGCGGCTCAAATCGGCGAAGACCTGCCGGGTAAAGTGCAGTCCGGCCGTCGGAGCCGCCACGGCGCCGCGCTTGCGGGCGTACACCGTCTGGTAGCGGTCGCGGTCGTGGTGCTCGTCGGGCCGGCGAATATAGGGGGGCAGGGGGATGTGGCCCAGCCGGTCCACGATGGCATCGAAGTCACCCTGGTATTCAAAGCGCAGCACCCGCAAGCCCCGTTCTCCCCGCCCCGCCACCACCGCCTTCAGTTGACCGCCGCCGAACAGCAGGCGTTCGCCAACCCGTATCCTGCGACCCGGCTTGACCAGCGCCTCCCAGGTATCCGGTCCCAAGGGCCTCACCAGGAGCACTTCGATGGGGGCTTTCAGCATCCCTCCCGGGGGTGGTTTGTCGCTGGTCAGTCCGGCCCGGTTTCCGATCAGACGGGCCGGGAAGACCTTGGTGTTGTTCAAGACCAGCAGGTCCCGGGGGGTCAGCAACTCGGGCAGTTCGGCGAATCGGTGATGGGAGATCCGACCGCTGGCTCGAACCAGTCGAAGGAGGCGGGACTGGTCGCGCTCTTCGGAGGGGTAGAGCGCAATCCGGTCGCTGGGCAGCGGGTATTCGAACTCGGAACGTTGCATTCTCTGGAATCCAGCCACTCGGCGAGAAATGCGGGTTACAGCAGGTGTTCGTTCAATTGAGGCTTGGGCTCGACCTTGTCGTTCGGTTGGGGAAGGACGGACGGGGCTTGCGGCGGCGGAGCACCGGTGAGAAAAGCCGCCAGTTGGTGGGCCGATCCGTCGAACCAGGTCCGGGTCAATTCCTCAACCGCGCGGCTGCGCGACTCTTCGAAGGAGCATCGGGGGAGATAGGTGTGGGCTCTGCCCCGCCGGGTTCGAGCCAGGAAGCCCTTCCGGGTCAATCGGTCCATGACCGTCAGGACGGTGGTGTAGGCCAGGGGTTGGTTGGGCTGGCGGGCCGGATGGACGCCGCGCACGGTCCTGGCTCCCTCGAACCAGAGAGCCTTCATGCATTTCAGCTCGGCTCCGGTGAGCCTTCCCGATCCCGGTGAGCCTTGATCGGCCGAATCGCGCCCGGCCCCGGCGGTGGCTTGAGTCGTCATTTCTGGGCGGTTCATTTTGTTTTCGAGCCTTTGAAGAGGGGGCGTTCGAACATTCGGTTATAGGCGGTCCACTCCGGGTCGGTGTTGGTGTCGCCGGCAATCAGATCCAGCATGGAGGCCAGCTTGCTGTCCAGGTTGTCGAGGTAATGGAGCACCAACGACTCGGGGAACATGGGGAGCTTGGGGCTGCCGAACTCGTATTCGCCGTGGTGGGAGATGACCAGGTGTTGGACCAGGGTCTTCAGCCTGGGAGGAAAGTCCTCGATTTCAGCCATCTTCCGATTGATGAGGTCCAGTTCCAGGATCATGTGGCCGAGCAGTTGGCCCTCGGTGGTGTAGGCGAAACTGCGGCTGTAGCTCAACTCTTCCGTCTTGCCGATATCGTGAAGGACGGCTCCGGTCAATAGAAGGTCGAGGTCCAGTTCCGGGTAGTGTTCGGCCATCCTCTGGCAGAGCCGGCACAGCGACAGGGTGTGTTCGAGCAGACCGCCCAGCCAGGCGTGATGGAGGGACTTGGCGGCGGGTGCCTGTTTGAACCTGGAGACAAACTCGGAGTCGTTCAGGAGATTTTCGAGAAGCTTCCTGAGGTGGGGATTCCCGATCCGGCTCACCAGAGCCAGCAGGTCCCCGAACATCCGCTCCACGTCCCTGGTCGTCTTGGGAAGATAGTCTCCCAGGTCGACTTCCGATTCCCGGCACGGCCGGATCCGATGAATGGTGAGCTGCTGCCTGTTGTTGAAGAGCCTGACCTGGCCCCTCACCTTGACGAAGTCGTCCCTGCCGAAAGTGGGCTCCACCTCGGCCACGTTGTCCCACATCTTGGCGTCCAGGCTCCCGCTCTTGTCGCCCAGGATCAAGGAGAGGTAGGAGTTGCCGTTTTTGGCGGTGCGGACTTCCTTGTCCTTCACCAGAAAGGTGGTGGTGATGTTCTGGTTCGGTTCCAGGTCGCTGACGAAATGGTCTTTCATGCCGCCGCATCCGTTTGGCACGCATCGGCCGGCCGATCCCCGAGTCCCGGCATCCGGCAACTCATGGATCCCCATTCGGTTCGGTCGCGGTCGGCTAAGAGGGGATGCCGACTGTCCCTATGGTATACTGAACGGCACTTTCGACCGACCCGGAAGGGTGCCCGCCCCGGCTTGAGAGTACTATAGCCAACCCGTCGCATGAAGACAGAAAAAATCTCCGAATTCACCATCAACCGCCTCTCCATCTACCTCAGATGCCTGAATCTGCTGGCCGCATCCGGGGTGACCACCACTTCTTCCCAGGCCCTGGCCGAACAGTTTCAATTGAACTCGGCCCAGATCCGCAAGGACTTGACCTATTTCGGCGAATTCGGAGTGCGGGGCGTCGGCTACAACGTGACCGAGCTGCGGGCCCATCTCAACGAGATCCTCGGGCTGGACAGGCAGCACAGGATCGGTATTGTGGGCGCCGGCAATCTGGGGATGGCCCTGGCCAACTACCGGGGTTTCGAGCACGAATGTTTTCAGGTTGCGGCCCTGTTCGACCAGGAAGCCTCCCGCCTCGGCATCACCTCCCGCAGCGGTGTTGTCGTCCACCACATCGACAAGCTCAATGAAGTGGTGGCCCGGGAGCGGATCGTCATCGGCGTGGTAGCGGTGCCGGCCGAAAACGCCCAGGAGGTGGTCGACCGATTGACCGAGGCCGGAATCAGCGCCATTCTCAACTTTGCGCCCGTCCGTCCCAGCACCCGGCCCGGGGTTCAGCTCAAGACCATGGATCTGTCCATCTCCTTCGAGAGCCTGTCCTACTTCCTTTCCGACTCGGGCCTCGACGGTCCTACTCCCTCCTGACCGGGTCCACCCGGTGGAAGATGCCAGGGTTCTGTCTCAGATGACAAAGACTCCGGAGCAACACCGCAAGGACATTGTCGAGATCGGCAGACGCATCTACCAGCTCGGCTACGTGGCGGCCTTTGACGGCAACATCAGCGTACGGTTGGAAGACGGCAACGTGCTGGCGACCCCCACCGCCATGAGCAAGGGCTTCATGGCCGAGGAGGATCTGGTCATCGTCGATCCCGAAGGGCGGCCCGTGGCGGGCAAGCGCAAGGTCTCCTCGGAAATCGCCATGCACCTGCTGATCTATCGACTGCGTTCCGACGTCCAGGCGGTGGTGCACGCCCATCCCCCCTGCGCCACCGGTTACGCCGCCGCCGGCGTCCCCCTGACCAAGGCCATCCTGGCCGAGGTGGTGCTGGTCCTGGGCTGCATCCCACTCACCCGTTACGGAACCACCGGGACTTCCGAGCTGACGGATGCCATTCGGGACTACGTCCCCCGGCACGATGCCTTGCTGCTGGCCAATCACGGCGTGGTCACCTACGGGAGCGATCTGTTCCTGGCTCACGCCAAGATGGAAACGGTGGAGCACTTCGCCCGCATCAGTCTGACCACCAAAATTCTGGGTCGGGAAACGCTGCTCAGCGGCGAAGATGTGGACAAGCTCCTGGTTGCCCGGGAAAAGTACGGGATCCGGGGTCCCTCGCCGGTGGGGGAGGGGTGTCCCACCCTGGGCGAGGAAGAATCCGAGCCAAGGATAACGTTGACCCGAACTCAACTGGTCGATATCATCCAATCGGCGTTGGTGTCTCTGCAAAAAGGGAGGTAGCCCGCACTGGCCAGGCTGCGCACTTGTGACGCGTGCAGTTCCCGGTGGGGAAGGCGGGTTTGGGTTTGTTTCCGTGGAGCGGCCGGGGGACGGTTCCCCGTGAGCTCGGCGGGCTCGGACCGGGTCGTTCGCAGCAACTGGCTTGTCGACAGATCACCATGGAAAGGACGGGAAGATGGGTGAAGCTCTAGGAATGATCGAGACGCGGGGGCTGGTGGCCATGATCGAGGCGTCGGACGCCATGGTCAAGGCAGCCAAGGTGACCCTGGTGGGATGGGAGAAGATCGGGTCCGGGTATGTGACTTCCATCGTGCGCGGGGACGTGGCTGCGGTCAAGGCAGCCACTGACGCCGGGGCCGCTGCTGCTCGGCGGGTCGGAGAACTGATCAGCGTTCACGTGATCCCCAGGCCCCATGCCAACCTGGAGGAAGTCCTCCCCATCGGCAAAGCGGGGGAGTAGCCCGATCTGGTCGAGGATGGCTGGGCCGGGAACAGCGGTCCGGCCCCTGAGGGTGCCCCATGCTTTTAGGTCGGGTTGTCGGAACGGTTGTCGCCACTCGCAAGGACCCGCGTCTGGAGGGCAAGAAGCTGCTCGTCGTTCGGACTATCGATCCCTCCGGCAAGGATCAGGCCGGTTACTTGGTGGCCGTGGACACGGTGAGCGCAGGCTTCAAGGAAACAGTGCTGCTGGTCTCCGGGAGTTCGGCCCGCATGGCCGGCGGGTGCAGGGATTGTCCGGTGGACACGGCCATCGTCGGCATTGTCGACTCCGTGGAAGTGAACGGCTAGGGGGCGCTGGAATGCAACTGGGTCGCGTGGTCGGACAAGTGGTGGCCACCCGCAAGGACGACGCGCTCGAGGGCAAGACGCTGCTCCTGATTCAGCCCCTGGACAAGCAGGGGCGCGACCGGGGAAGAGCTGTGGTCGGAGTGGACGCGGTCGGGGCGGGGGCTGGAGAGACCATCTACTGGTGCCGCGGCCGGGAAGCTTCCCTGGCCTGGCATCCCCATCATACCGTGCCGACGGAGTGCGCCATCGTCGGCATCGTCGACTCGGTTACCATCGATTGATTCCTGAAGCGGCGCTTCAGCCACCATGCTGATCGGCAAAGTCATCGGCGAAGTCGTCGCCACCCGCAAGCACGCCTCCCACGAGGGGCAGAAGATTCTCTACGTCCAGATGCTCAACCTGGACGGCAGCGAGAGGGGGTTGCCCCGCCTGGCGGTGGATGCAGTGGATGCCGGGGTGGGAGACGACGTGCTGGTAGCCCAGGAGGGCTGGTCGGCCATGACGTCGGTGGGGAAGCCCTACTCTCCCATCGACATGGCCGTGGTCGGTGTCATCGATCAGGTGCATCTGTCGGAATACCCCCACCCCCGCCCATGATTGCTCACCTCTCGGGCAGGCTCCTTTCCAAGGAACCCCAACAGGTTGTTATCGACGTCAACGGCGTAGGCTACGAGGTCCACGTCCCGCTCTCCACCTTCTACGAGGTAGGCGAGCTGGGGTCCTCGGTTCAGCTTCGCATCCACACCCATGTTCGCGAGGACACCCTCCAGCTTTTCGGTTTCAAGAGCCAGGCGGAGAAGACGGCCTTTGAGCACCTGACCTCCGTTTCGGGCGTCGGTCCCCGGCTGGCCCTGACCATTCTTTCGGGGATGAGCGTGGAGGAGCTGATCCCGGCCATCCGCCGGAGCAATGCGACCCGGCTGTGCCTGATCCCGGGAGTGGGGAAGAAGACAGCCGAGCGGCTGGTGGTGGAGCTCAGGGACAAGCTGGCCCGAACAGCCCCGGATGAACCCCGCCCGCAGGTCACAGGGCCCGCCTCCCTGCAGGAGGACGTGGTCTCGGCCCTGGTGAACCTGGGTTACCCCAAGGCCTCGGCCGTGAGGGCTTTTCAGGAAGCCGCCAGGGAGGCTCCGGCAGAGGGAGGCATGGAGGTGCTGATCAAAGCAGCGCTCCGGGTCCTTTCCCGGCCGAAACGAGGTTAAGCGGACCCCCATCCATACGACGGAGTGGGTCATGCAGGGAGAAAAAGGGGCCTCTTGCAAACCCCGGAGACTGGGCCTCCCACCGGCTCGACTGCGGGCGGACTCTCCTATCTGGCGATCTCGCCGATTCAGTCCCCCCACCGGTTCGACTGCGGGCGGAGCCCTTGTCTCACCGACTCCCCCTCAAGGGGGGAGTGATACTCAAGCGTTTTATGCAGGCCTCAAGAATCACTCCCCCCTTGAGGGGGAGTCGCAGAAGCCGAGCCGGATGGCGAAGGCTGATGCGGTGGGGGGCAAGGCTCGACTCAGGACCGTGCGACGGGGCGGCTCAATCCGGTTGCAACAGGGGTACTTCAATTAAGTCCGGCAACGCCGCCTCGCGGGCCTCACAGGTGCCGCTAAGTCTCTTGGCTTTAAACTGGTTCCACAAGCTGCGGCCGTCTGAGTTACGGCGTTTGTTTCAGGTAAGTCTCAAGTAACCGGATACGTCCTATGAGAAAACGGAGCAGAAGAGGATTTGTTCAGGACCTGGCGCTGGCCGCCGGCAGCCTGGCCCTGGGACCCATGGCCGCTTGCCAGGCAGCGCCGAGGCCGCGAATGGCTCGAAACCGCAAGGAACTGATTCAGTCCCTGCAGGGCGTGCATAACTTCATGGTCACTACCTTTCACCCCGACTTCGAGCTGGATTCGGAAGGGCTCCGCCGCAACGTGGCCGACCACGCCCGCGGTTTCCACCAGAACATGACCATCGTGGTTGCCGGGGGCCTGGGCG
>JAPOZE010000627.1:5340-8640 GCA_026706225.1 Acidobacteriota bacterium | reverse complement strand
CCCGGCCCGAGAACATGCCGTCGGTGCACTACCGCAACCGCTACTTTCTGGATCTTTTTCTCAGTAGGCCCCTGGTGGACATCGCCGAACAGATTCTCGGTCCGGATGTTGCTCTCTTCACCTCCTACGTCATCAGCAAGCGCCCCGAAGACGGGCTGGCGGTGGAGTGGCACCAGGACGCCGCCTTTTTCCCTATCGATCCCATGGAGACCTTCACCGTGTGGCTGGCCGTGGACGACTCGGACCGGGAAAACGGATGCATGCGGGTCATCCCGGGGTCGCACCGAAACAAGGTGCTCTTGAACCACCGGGTCGATGCCGACCGCCGAACCACCCTGCCGCTGTCCTTCCCGCAGGTGAACCAGACCCGGGCGGTCGACGTGGTGCTCAAAGCCGGGGAGTTCTCCGCCCACGACGTCTTCTTGTGGCACGGGTCCAACCCCAACCGTTCCCGGCGGCGCCGGTGCGGCATCACCATCAAGTACATTCCGACTTACGTCCGCATCGATCGCACCTTCGTGTCTCCCACCGGGTTCGATTGGTCCGGTCTGAGACTCTATCTGGCCCGGGGACGTCCGGGTGAGCAGAATGAATACTTCAACCACTAGCCCGTGTATCCCGGCCTGCATGTTTCACCGGCAGTTGCGCTCGGCTCCCTGCCTGGCGGGGCCGGCGGGTGAATCGCCGGAGCGGCCCTGTTCGAAGTCGGCCCGCCGCCGTGCGACAGTTCTCTGTGGAGTCCCAAGTGAATAGATCGGTGGACGACCGCCTCAGGAGACTGGGGGCGGGCGAGTCAATCCAATCCCTTTGCACGGCCTTCGGCATGTCCAGGCAGCAGTTCGAAGACTGGTGGCGGGCCGAGATCCGGTCCAGAGTACCCGAAACGGAAGGCCGGTATGCGCTGAGCGTGAATCGTCCGGTTCGGATCGAGCGCGACTCCTGGGGAATCCCGCGCATCTCTGCCGACAACGACCTGGACCTTTTCTTTGCCTACGGCTTCGCCATGGCCCAGGACCGGTTGTTTCAACTGGACTATCTGCGTCGCAAGGGGCAGGGGAGGCTGGCCGAGATTCTGGGTGCGGACGGAATCGAGTCGGATGTGCTGGTCAGAACCGTGGGGCTGCCGGGCATCGCCGCCGAGGAGGAGAGCCGCCTCCCGGACGAAGTAGCCCAAAGGCTCCAGGCCTTTTCGGACGGGATCAACGCCTGGATGGAGCGCAGCCGCACTTCTCCGCCCATTGAGTTCGACCTGCTCGACTATGAGCCCGAGCCCTGGTCCCCTGCCGGCAGCCTGGCCATTCAGGTCGAGTTCCAGTGGTATCTGACGGGTCGGTTCCCGGTCATCGTCATTCCGGAACTGGCCAAGCGGCGCCTCCCCAGTGCCGCTCTCTACCGGGCCTTCCTCCAGGGGGAATCCGACGAGGAAAGCATCCTGCACGCCGGCGACTATTCGGCACGGCCCGGGCAATCGGCGCCCGACCCGGCGGCAGGCCCGTCCGGCGGCGACCCCTGCGAGGGAGAAGGCAGCAACAACTGGGCGATCGCCGGATCGCGGACCCGGAGCGGCAGGCCGTTGCTGGCCAGCGATCCCCATATCGCCTTTGCCGCCGTCTCCTGCTGGTACGGAGTGCACCTGCGCAGCCCCTCCCTCAACGTGGCCGGCACCGGATACGCGGGCGTGCCGGCCGTGATGATCGGTCGCAACCAGCGGGTGGCCTGGGGCGTTACCAACAATATCTGCTCCCAGCGGGACCTCTACCAGGAGAAGACCGACCCCGGCCATCCCGGCTGTTTCCTCCATGACGGAGACTGGGAGCCGGCCCGAGACCGCACCGAGGAGATCAAGGTGAAAGGCGCCCCTGCGTTGACTCTTACGGTGCAGCACTCCAGAAACGGCCCCATCGTGGATTCGGTGCTTCCCCCGTTGGCCAGGGATACGGGACCGGTGTCGCTGCGCTGGCTGGGGGCCGAAGGCTCGGGATGGCTTGCCGCCCTGCAGCGCATGAACGGCGCCGGCGGCGCCGACCAGTTCCGCCAGGCATTGAAGGAGTGGATCATGCCAACCTGGAACCTGGTGTTTGCCGACGTGGAAGGAAATATCGGACACCAGTCCACCGGCAGGATTCCGATCCGCCAACTCTGGGAAAGAGGTTATCGGCCGGGTTGGGACCCCGCCCATCAGTGGGACGGGCTCATTCCCTTCGAGGGCATGCCCGCATTGAAAAACCCGGAACGAGGCTGGATCGCCACCGCCAACAACCGGCCGGCTCCGGATGACTATCCCTACCCCCTCTCCGGCACCTGGAGCAGCGGCCACCGGGCGCGCCGGGTTCGCCAGAGGATCGAGGACAGGAGGGACCTGTCACGGGAGGACCTGGTGGGGATCCAGCACGACGTTCTCTCCCTTCGAGCCCGGGAGTGCCTGCCGCACCTGCTGCAGATCCTGGATGAGCACAGCCCGGAGAATGAAGAAGCCGTGGAAGAACTCAGGGGCTGGGACGGCCGCATGGAGACCGACAGCGCCGGCGCCTCCATTTTCGAGACCTTCTTCACCCACTGGAGCCGCACGGTAGCCGGCGAGCGGTTTCCCGAAGACCAGGTGGAGCTGGTTTCCGGGGCCATCGGTGGACTGGCCTCGCAGTTGCTCAAGGAAGACCCGGCGGGGTGGTTCGAGCGTCAGCCGCGCCGGAGCGCAGTGGTCCGGGCCTGGCGCGCCAGCCTGGCCGAGCTTTCCCGGCGGATGGGTCCCGAGGTCTCGAGCTGGACCTGGGGACGGGCCCATCGGATCCATCTCAGGCACGTGCTGTCAGGCCGGGGAGATCTGGGAGTCCTGCTGGATCGGGGAGGGCAACCGGTGAAGGGCAACGGGATCACCGTGTGTAATACCGGGTATGACCCCAACTGGGGCGCCACCATGGGCGCCAACTTCCGAATGATCGCCGATCTGGGCAGTCCGGATGCGGGGTTGTGGACGGTGGACGCCCAGGGACAGTCGGGAAATCCCGGCAGCCCTCACTACGGCGATCAGTTGCCCGAGTGGCTGGGAGCCCGCTACCACTACCTGGCACTGGATCTCAGGTCTCCGGATATCAAGACCCGAACGACTTTGAACCCGGCCGGCGAGTAGTTGCGGTAACGTCCTGAAGCGAGCGAATTACCTTGGAAGACATCTACCAAAGCCTGGGTGTGCGCCGGGTGATCAATGCCGCCGGGACGCTGACCCGCCTGGGCGGACCGCCCATGGCGCCGGAAGCCGTGGAGGCCATGCGGGAGGGCTCCCGCTGGAGCGTATCCATCGAG
>JAPOZE010000627.1:0-5013 GCA_026706225.1 Acidobacteriota bacterium | reverse complement strand
CTGTGGGTGGACATGCAGGCCCAGGGAGCGGTCTCCCTGGAGGACACGGTGGCGGTGGCTCATCGCCATCGACGGCCGGTCATCGTGGATGCGGCCGCCTCGCTGCCTCCCAGAGAAAACCTGCAGCGCTTCGTGGCCGCCGGAGCCGACCTGGTGGCCTTCTCGGGAGGCAAGGCCCTGGGCGGCCCGCAGGCTTCGGGGATTCTGGTGGGCCGCCGGGACCTGATCGATTCGGTGGCCTTGCAGCACCAGGACATGGACGTCTGGCCCGAAACCTGGATGCTGCGCGGCCGCTTTCTGGATTCGGGCAGGCTGCCCGGCCCGCCCCTGCAGGGAATCGGACGGCCGCTCAAGGTGGGCAAGGAGGAAATCGCCGGCCTGGTGGCGGCCGTGAGAGCCTATCTCGAACAGGACTCCGAGGCCTGGCGGCAAGAGCAGGCCGGCAAGATTCAGACCCTCCGGGACGGCCTGGAAGGGCTTCCCCACCTGAGGGTCACAGTCGTGGACGGCGGCGAGTCGGGTTACCCGCTGCTGGCCGTGGAGCTCGAAGAGCTCCCCGCCGGCCTGACGCTGGTGGACCTGGTGCTGGGCCTGCTGGAGGGGGATCCGTCGGTGGCGGTCGGCCAACAGGAGATGCCCCGGGGTCGCCTGATTCTCAACCCCGTGAGCCTGAGCCTGGACCAACTGGAGCTGGTCATCGAGCGCTTCGACTCGATTCTGACAGGCTGAGAGGCACTGAAACGAGGAGGCCATGGAGCGCAAGAGCTACTGGTATCAGCAATACACCTGGCAGGAATTGAAGAACCTGGTGCCCCGCCAGCCGGTGGTGGTCCAGCCGATCGGCTCGGTGGAAGACCATGGACACCACCTGCCCCTGGACACCGACAACTTCCTGATCCAGTCCATCTGCGAGGAGGCGGCCCGCCGCGCCGATGGAGAAATTCTGCTGCTCCCACCGATTCCCTATGGTTTTGAAACCCATCACATGGATTTCCCGGGAACCATCGACATCCGCATGGAGCACCTGCTGAACTTCGTTCTGGACGTTACCAAGAGCGTGGCCCACCACGGATTCAAGCGCATCCTGATCGCCGACGGGCACGGCTCCAACATGCCCATCCTGGAACTGGTGGCCCGCAGGACCATTCTGGAGACCGACAGCCTCTGCGGCGCCTTCATCTGGCCCTCCCTCGCCGCCGAGAAAATCCAGGAGGTGCGGGAATCGGAGCGGGGAGGCATCGCCCACGCCGGGGAGCTGGAGACCTCGGTCTACCTGCACCTGGACCCTGACCGAGTGCAGATGGACAAGGCCGTCACGGAAATGGGCCTGCCGCCCTCCAACTTCATCTTCCTGGATCTCATGGCCAGCTCCCCGGTGCTCTTCATGGATATCTGGACCCGCTTCAGCAAGACGGGCGTGGTGGGCGATCCCAAGCTGGCGACCGCCGAAAAGGGCTGGGTGATCTTCGAGGCGGTGGTGGAGGCCTTCCTGCGCCTGGTCCGGGAGTTCAAGAACCGCCCCGACGGCCAGCGGGTGGACCACCACTAGCGCAAAGGAGGAAAGCCATGATCGACAACCATGGACGCTCCCAAGGGCGGGGTTGGCGGCCCGATCGCCGACAGTTTCTGGAAGCGGCGGCGCTGGCCGGTCTGACTCTGCGATTTCGGTCCCAAGCCTCGGGCGCCGCGGAAGGCGGGACGCCCACTCGGAACGGAGCCGTCTACCTGGCCGACCTGGACCGGTGCCGGCCCGCGTCCGCCCTGTCGACCCGTCTGAAGCGCGGGACCTGGAAGACGCTGGAGTACGAAACCGACGACTTCAGCGGAACCATGCTGGTGGCCTTGGAGGAAAGCTCCGCTCCGGACCTGACCTATGCCCTGAACCGCAGCGGGTGGCACCGGATCTACGTCGGCATCTACCGAAAGCCCTTCGAACAGCCCAAGCAGGTCCAGGTCAAGTTGTCGGGGGATCCCGCCTACACCACCGTGACCGGCCGGAGGGGAGAAACCGACCATCGCCATAACTGGATCGACGATATCTACTGGAAGAGCGCCGATCTGAGCGGGCGCGACCTGCTGATCCGCCAGACCCGGGTGCCCCGCACCCGGCACGGGTGGCTGGCCTATATCAAGCTGGTCCCCCTGTCGGCGCCGGAGGTGGAGCGACTGCGGCAGGACCGCGCACAAAAAGCCACCAAGCGCCTCTTCGTGCACACCGACGCCCACGTTTCCAATGTTTCCGGAACGGCCGAGGAGGTGCTCAAGTACCTGGAGCCCCTGCGGCATACCGACGTGTCCCGGGTCTACTGGGAGGCCGGCGGCGGGGACCGGGCCCTCTATCTCTCCAGGATTGCCGAGGACTACGGGCGGGCCTTCAACCAGCCCGACCCGGTCTTCCCCAGGGTGGTCGATCGGGAGCTGGCCGTGACCTGGAGGACCTATCGCCAGAAAGGGGTGGATCCCCTGCGGGCGGCCGCCGAGTTGGCTCGGGAGATGGGTATCGAGCTGCACGCCTCCTACCGCACCGCCGGGTTCGTCTACCCGGCGCCCCACGACCACATTGAGGGCAGCTTTTACCAGAAGCATCCGGAACTGGCTTGCCTGGATCGGCAGGGCAGGCCCATGCCCCGAATTTCCTACGCTTTCCCCGAGACTCGCCGCTACGTGATCTCTCTTTTCAGGGAGATGGCCGAATACCCCATCGACGGCGTGGGCGTCCTCTACAATCGCCGCCCTCCGCTGGTGGCCTACGAGGAACCGCTGGTCCGGGGGTTCCAGGAACGCTACGGCCAGGACCCCCGCCGGCTGGACGAGCTGGACCACCGCTGGCTCACCTTCCGCAGCCAGGCCCTGACCCGGTTCATGCGGGAGCTGCGCCAGGCAATGGATGAGGCCGCCCAACGCACCAACCGCTCCAGGAAACTGGCCGTCTCGGCGGTGGTGTTCCGCCCCGAGGAGAACCTGCTCCACGGAATGGACCTGAAGACCTGGATCGCCGAGAGCCTGGTGGACACCATCATCCCCTATTCCTCCACCATTCGGCTCAACAGCTACCAGCCCGCCTGGGACAAGCCCGAGGACGTGGACTACTACGTCTCGCTGGTTCGGGGGACGCGCTGCCGCCTGGCGCTCAACCTGATGCCCCGGGGGCTGACCGCCGAAGAGTATCGCCGCAAGGCACACCGGCTCTATGAGGCCGGCGTCGAGCACTTCTTTTTCTGGGATGGCATCGTCCGGGTCCGCAAGGTCCCGCGACTCGGGCACAAGGAGGAGGTGGCGGCCTGGTCGGCCGCCGGCGAGCCGCCGATCCTGCCCACGGCCACGCGGTTGCGCAAGCTGGGAGAATGGGAGCTCACCCTGGAGACGCCGGGGTAGCCCGAACCGGTTCCTGCGGGCTTGCACCTGCCTTGCGCCAACCTCAGGCCAGGTCCTCACCCCAACCCAGCACGCCGCGTCCCCGTTCCACCACCGTGGCAGCCACCTGCTGGGCCCGGGCCACCGCATCGGCCAGGGGGCGACCCTCGATGAGGGCCGCAATCAGGGCTCCGTTGAAGGCGTCCCCGGCGCCGATGCTGACGTTGCTGGATGCCACCCGGACCGGGGGCTGGTGGGCGAAGGGTTGCTTGGCGGACTGGTAGGCGGCCCCACCGGAGCCCATCTTGAGGACCACGGTGTGGGGGCCGGCTGCCAGCGCACGCTCGGCCACCTCCGGGCCGTTTCGCCCCGAGGTCCAGACGGTCAACTCTTCCAGGGTTCCCACCACCACCTCGGCCCGGGCCCACAACTCCCTCACCCGCCCGGGCTCGGCCTTGCCCGTCCAGCCGAGACCCGTATCCAGCACCCTCACCCGGTCCCCTCCGCCGAAATCCTCCAGCAGATTCAGGACCCGGGGCAGCGCCTCCACCGGGATCTGCCCCGGCAGGCTGGCCAGCAGCCAGGTTGCCGCCTTGTCCCGAGCCGACAGGCTCCAGTCCAGAGCCGGGCCGACGTGCTGGAGTGTCCCCAGCCGCCTTCCCGAGGCGTCTACCGCGGTGATGGCCTGCATGGTGGAGCGGCCGGTGGGTGCGGTGCACTGCACCCCGGCCGGCTCCAGCCAGCCTCGGACCAGTTGCCCGGCAGGATCCTGGCCAATGGGTGCGTTCAGGTGAACCTTCCGGCCCAGTTTCCCCAGCACATAGGAAGCCGACCCTCCATTGCCTCCCAGACCCAATTCAGGGGGCGAGCGCAGAGGCAGCAGGGTGCGGTGGGTGTAGACGTCCCGCGGCACCTCGCCGATCCAGTGGCGGGGAGGATCGCGCAGGGTCACGTCCAGGCCTGCCGACCCGGCCACAGCCACCACCGTGGCTGGAGGATTTTCAGTGGACATGGCTGGTTGAATCGGGAATCCCAGCGGCCTCAGTCGCCCCGGTCGATGCCGTCCAGGATATCGGCGGAACCGCGCTCCAGCAGCAGGGTGTCGGAGCCGGTGAGAATGATGCGGTACCCCCGGCCGATCATGTCGTTGGCAGCGGCGTTGTCGAGGGCCAACCCGCCCAGGTAGGTGGGGCCGGCCAGAATGACCTCCTCCGCCCGACCGATGGCGTCCTGGACTTCCGGGTGGTCGGGACCATCCCGATAACCGTAGCTCATGGCCAGGTCGTTGGGGGCAATCTGGCAGGAATCCACGCCCGGAACGGTCACGATCTCCCGGATGTTGTCGATCGCCTCACGGTGCTCGATCAGCAGCATGCACAGGATCTGGTCGTCCGCCGCGTCCACATAGAATTCACGGGGTGTTCCAAACCTGGCAGGCCCGTAGAATGGGCCGTAGCCGCGGTTGCCTCGCGGCGGGTAGCGCACGGCCCGGGCGGCGGCTTCGGCCTCGGCCCGGTTGTGAATCATGGGGAAGACCATCCCCATGGCGCCGGCGTCCAGCACCGGCTTGACCAGCCAATGCAGGTTCCAGGGAACTCGAACGATGGGGGCGGCGCGGGTCCCGTGGGTGGCCGTCACCATGGCATGGACCGAGGCGAT
>JAPOZE010000365.1 GCA_026706225.1 Acidobacteriota bacterium | reverse complement strand
ATGACCAGGGCGACTTTTTGATCGGGGGTCTTGTTCAAGATGTCTCTGAGGGGGCCGCGCCCGGTTGGGAAGGCTGCCTGCTTTCTGCTGCAGACTGGGCGCGCAGTGGCCTGTGCGCAGCAGGCTCCCATTCTAAAGGCAACTTCGGATTGCTGCCGGGGAATTTGCAGGCGGGACCAACCCCGCCAACCCCTGCCGGGCGGCCCTTCGAGAGAAGAAGCCGTTGATGGTCATCGTTTTGAAATGAAGACGATCCACGAATGAACTCCCGTGGACACGAAGAACGATGGACCTGCTTCAATGACCAACGGCGCCCGTATGTGTCAATGGGCATCGAAAATGGCAGCGCCCGACCGCTGCCCCGGGGAGGGAGACTGGGGCACCCCACCGGGAGCGCCATCGCAGGGAAACTGAGCGGAACGCAACGGCAGTGCATGCGGGCGGGACGCCCGCGCTCCCGGGTGGGGTGCCTCCTCCCATCGGTCTTGCTCCTCGAGTGGGGGCGGTCCGGTTTGCCGGGCTGCAGCCCTGCCGATGCGGCAGATCCGTCACGCTGTACTCACCGCCCCTGCGCCCCGGCAGCCCCGGGGTTGGCGGGTGTTGTCCGGGACCTGTGCTAGACTGTGGTTCCATGACCGTTGCCGATGCAGTTGCCCGCATTCTGATTTCCGAGGGCGTGGATGTCCTTTTCGCCTACCCCCTGAACTTTCTCATCGAGTCGGCTTCCAAGGCCGGCATCCGGCCCGTCATCGTGCGCCAGGAACGAACCGGCCTGCACATGGCCGATGCCTTCAGCCGGATGCACAGCGGGGAACGGATCGGCGTCTTCTGCATGCAGAACGGGCCCGGAGCCGAAAACGCCTTTGGCGGCGTGGCCCAGGCCTACTCGGAGTCGGCCCCCATCATGGTCCTGCCCATGGGCCATCCCCGGGAATGGGCCCAGGTGCAGCCCAACTTCAGCTCCTCCCTAAACTACCGCCAGGTGACCAAGTCCTGCGAGCAGCTCACGCTCCCGGCTCACCTGTCGGCAACGCTCCGCCGCGCCTTCACCCAGGTCAGAAACGGACGTCCTCGTCCGGTCCTGGTGGAGTTCCCCTCCGACCTGCTGTCGGAGGAAGTCCCCGAGTCTTTCTCCTACCAGCCGGCGCCAAGAGTCCGATACGGTCCCGACGGACCCTCGGTGAGGCGGGCGGCCGAGATGCTGCTCCGGGCCGAACGACCGGTCATCTACGCCGGTCAGGGGATCCACTACGCCAAAGCCTGGCAGGCCCTGCAGGAATTTGCGGAGCTGCTGGAAGCGCCGGTGACCACCAGCCTGGGCGGCAAGAGCGCCTTTCCGGAAAACCACCCGCTCTCCCTGGGTTCGGGCGGACGTTCCACCACCCGGATGGTGCATGAGTTCCTCAACCGGGCCGATCTCGTCTTCGGGGTGGGATGCAGCTTTACCAACACGCCCTTCGGGTTGTCGATGCCGGACAGCGCCAGGTTCCTGCACGCCACGCTGGACTCGGCCGACATCAACAAGGACGTTGCCGTGGAGCACGGCCTGGTCGGCGACGCCCGCCTGACGCTGGAAGCCCTGATCGATGAAATCAGACCCCGAATGAATCCGGAGGGGCGAGGGCGGGCCGAGGGAATCGCCCAACGGATTCAAGCCATCAGGAAGGAATGGATGGCTGCCTGGATGCCGAAATTGACCGCTTCCCATCAACCCCTCTCCCCCTATCGGGTGATCCGGGACCTGATGCGGACGGTGGACGTTGCCAACACCATCATCACCCACGACTCCGGCAGTCCCAGGGACCAGCTCTCTCCCTTCTGGGAAAGCGTCAGCCCCCTGTCCTACATCGGCTGGGGCAAGACGACCCAACTCGGCTACGGGTTGGGCCTGGCCATGGGAGCCAAGATGGCCCGGCCGGACAAACTGTGCATCAACCTGTGGGGAGACGCCGCCATCGGGTTTACCGGAACCGGCCTGGAGACGGCGGTTCGAGAAGAGATCCCCATCCTCTCCATCCTGCTCAACAATTTCTGCATGGCTGCCGAGTTGCAGTTCTATCCCACCGCCAGCGTGAGGCACCGGATTACCGATATTTCAGGAAATTACGCCGAGATGGCCCGATCCCTGGGCTGCTATTCCGAGCGGGTGGAAGAGGCCGAGGCCATTGGTCCCGCCCTCGAGCGAGGAATCCGCAAGACCCGGGACGGCGTGCCGGTGTTGCTGGAGTTCATGACCACCCGGGAAACGGCCATGTCCGTCTTCCCGTAGCTCTCCCGGCCGGCAGTTCATCAAACAGGAGGTCGATGCTTGAATTCTCAGGAGTCTATCGAAGCCATCCCGCTCGGCGGCCTGGGGGAGTTCGGGATGAACATGATGGTGTTCCGCTACGGATCCCAGATGATCGTGGTGGATTCCGGCCTGATGTTTCCCGATGAAGAACTCTTGGGAATCGACGTCATCGTCCCCGACATCTCCTTCCTGATCGAGAATGCCTCCCAGGTTCAGGCCATCGTGCTGACCCACGGCCACGAGGATCACATCGGGGCGCTGCCCTTCGTGTTCCCCGCCCTGAGCCACGTTCCCATTTACGGAACCCGCTACACCCTGGGTCTGGCCTCGGCCAAGCTGGCCGAGCACCAGTTGCTGGACCAGGCCGAGCTGGTCACCGTCGAGGCCGGGGAAACCCGGGAAATGGGCGACTTCCAGGTGGAGTTCATCCATGTCACCCACAGCGTGGTGGATGCCGTCATGCTGGCGATTTCCACTCCGGCGGGAGTGATCCTCCACACGGGGGATTTCAAGATCGACTCCTCGCCCCTGGATGGCCGGGTCACCGACCTCCCGCGAATTGCCGAGTACGGACGCCGCGGTGTGCTGGCCCTGTTCTCCGACAGCACCAACGTGGACCGTCCCGGCATCACTCCCTCGGAAACCGCCGTGATCGAGAAGCTGGACGAGATCTTTCACCACGCTCCGGGCAAGGTGATCGTTTCCTGCTTTACCTCCTCCATCCACCGCATTCAGACCGTGTTCAACCTGGCCCAGCGCTACGGGCGCAAGGTGGCCATCGCCGGGCGGAGCATGCTGTCGACGACCAAGATCGCCCACCAGCTCGGCTACCTCAGCATTCCGGACGGACTGCTGGTCAGGATACAGGAGGTCAGAAAAATGCCGCCGGAACGGGTGGTCCTGATTCTGACGGGCTGTCAAGGGCAACCCTTGGCCGCCTTGCCCCAGATGGCCGTGGACAACTTCAAGAACATCAAGATCGGGTCGGATGACACCGTGGTGATTTCGGCACGCATCATTCCCGGCAACGAAAAGACCATTTCCCGCATGGTCAACCATCTATACAAGAGAGGTGCGGCCGTCCACTACGATGACGGATCCCAGCCTCCCATTCATGTTTCCGGCCACGCCAGCTCCGAGGAGCTCAAGCTGCTGCTGAACCTGGTGCGCCCCAGGCATTTCGTGCCCATCCACGGAGAGTACCGCCAGCTCTATCGCCACGCGGAGCTGGCCAGAAACCTGCACGCGGTGGGAGACACGGTGCTGGTGGCGGAGACCGGCGACCGCATTCAACTGAGCCGGCAGGGGGCCGAGGTCACCGGCAAGGTTCCGGTGGGCCGCATCTTTATCGATGAGGGCAGCCTGGACGAGCTGGAGGAAGTGGTGGTGAGGGACCGCCGTCATCTCTCCGAAGACGGCATTGTGCTTCCCATTCTGGCCATCAACAAGGCCAGCGGTCAGATGGAGACTCAGCCCGAGATCATCACTCGGGGATTCGTCTTCGTGGACGAGGACGACACTCTCCTGGAGGAGGCCCGCGACCGCGTGCTGGAAACCCTGGAGGATTCCAGCGTTGAAGAGAGGACCGACTGGTCCCTCATCAAGGAGAAGATCCGCACCGACTTGCGCCGCTTCCTGTTCAAGCAGACGGCCAAGCGGCCGCTGGTGCTGCCGGTTATCCTGGAGATTTGACGAGTCGCCCGGCAGCCTCGATTGAGGGCGTCCCCAGGTAACTCCATGACCTTGAAGCAGGCGATTGTCCTGGGCGCCGTGCAGGGCCTGACGGAGTTTCTGCCCATCAGCAGCTCCGCCCACTTGATTCTGGTTCCCTGGATAACGGATTGGCCGGATCAGGGGCTCACCTTCGACGTGGTTCTGCACGCCGCCACCCTGCTGGCTATACTCACCTGCTTTTGGCGAGACTTGGCCGGAATCCTCGGGGAGAGCTTCCAGCCCTCCGGAAACCGCTCCCACGAGCGGCCCCAAGGCCGCCACATGCTCCTGTTTCTGCTTGTGGGAACCCTTCCCGCCGCCATTGCCGGGATGTTGGCGGAGGAATTCGTCGCCACCCAGCTTCGGACTGCCGAGATCATTCCGGTAACGCTGATTGTCTTTGCCCTGCTGCTCTGGCTGGCGGAACGTCGAGCCACCTTGAAGAAGGGACTGGGGAAAATATCTCTGACGGATTCCCTATGGGTGGGGATGGCCCAGGCGGTGGCCCTGATCCCGGGGACCTCGCGCTCCGGCATCACCATTACGGCCGGACTGTTTCGGGGCATGACGCGGGAGGCGGCCGCCCGGTTCTCCTTCCTGCTGGCGGTCCCTATCCTTGCGGCAGCCAGCCTTAGAAAGCTCCTGGAAATCAACCAGTTAGGAATTCCTGAGGGCGAGGCCATGAGTCTGGCGGCCGGCTTTCTCACGGCCCTGATCGTTGGTCATGTCACCATCAAGGTGTTCATTCGTTTCCTTCGGAAAAAAACGCTTTATGTTTTTGTCCGTTACCGTATCCTTTTGGGTATCGTGATTCTCGTCATCCTTCAACGGGGTGGACTGTAGGCATGAGCTTCCTGGCGCCCACCGCACATCCGCGCTTCAACGAGGCCGTAGGGCTGATGCTGCTCAGCCTGGCCCTTCTGCTGACATTGAGCCTGGTCTCGTTCCATCCGATGGATCCTTCCCTCAACGTGTCGCGCGACCCGCTGGGCCAGGATTCAGTGCACAACTTCATCGGAGAATATGGATCCATCCTGGCCGATCTGTTGTTGATGTACTTCGGATACGCCGCCTTCCTTTTCCCGGTGATTTCCGCGATTTTCGGCTGGAAATGGTTGCGCTCTCAGGACATCGGCACACCGGTCACCAAGGTCGTCGGTGTGCTTTGCCTGGCCGGCTCGGGGTGTCTTCTCCTGGCATTGCTGTTTCCCCAGCCTATGACGGTGGGGTGGTCGATCCAGACCGGCGAGGTTGTCAACACCGGCGGCACCGCCAAAGCCGGAGGCGTGGTCGGGGACCTGCTGGCGGAATGGTTTCAGGGCCGTTTCAATTGGACCGGCGCCTGCATCCTGGGTTTCATGATTTTCATGGCCTCTCTCTTTGTAGCCACCCGCTTCTCCTTCAGGGTTTGTCTGGGCTGGCTGGGAAGACGGCTGCAATTCCTGAGTGCATGGGAGGCCCAATGGCGGAATTGGCGCAAGGCATCGGAAAAGAAGAGACAGAAAAAGAGGCTGGAGGCCAGACTGAAGCGGGGCGAGGAGAGAAAGGCCGTCACCGTTCAAAGGGTTTCCGAGATCAAGCAGTGGGAATCTGCGAAGGAAAAGCCTTCCCCGCCAACGTTGTTCACCGGCCAGGAGGACTCCGGCGAGGCGGCTCCCAAGGCCGACAAGCCCAGGACCACGGCCAGGCGGACAGCTCGGAAATCAGAAACCGACTTCCCCATGCCCTCCATCGACCTGCTCCAGGCTCCCGGCCGAAGGGCTGACGTCGGAGAGGAGGAACTGCTGGAGCGTGCCGGCCAGTTGACGGAGAAGTGCAAGGAGTTCGGCGTCCACGGACAGGTGCTGCATATTCATCCCGGCCCGGTCGTCACCACCTACGAATTCAAGCCGGAAGCCGGAGTCAAGTACAGCCGCATCACCAACCTGGTTGACGATCTGTGCCTGGCCCTCAAGGCGGAGTCGGTGCGCATCAATCGATTGCCGGGGAAATCCACGGTCGGAGTTGAAGTCCCCAACGCCAATCGGGAGCAGATTCTGCTGAGCGAGGTGATCGAGTCCTCCGAATTCCGGAAGTCCACCTCCCGGCTGACCATCGCCCTGGGCAAGGACATCGTCGGAAATATCGTGGTCGCCGATCTGGCCAAGATGCCTCACCTGCTCATCGCCGGTCAGACCGGCTCCGGCAAGAGCGTGGGGATCAATGCCATGATCCTTTCCATCCTCTACAAGTCCGCGCCGCAAGAAGTGAAGTTCATCATGGTGGATCCCAAGCGCCTGGAGCTGGGTGTCTACGAGGATATTCCCAATCTGCTGACTCCGGTGGTGGTGGAGCCCAAGCGGGCCTCCAACGCCTTGAAGTGGGCGACCAGGGAAATGGAGAACCGGTACAAGCTGCTGGCCTCGGTGGGCGTTCGCAGCATCGACCAGTTCAACACCTTTGTGCGGAAGCCCCGGAATATGGAGCTTTTCTCGGACGAACAGAACGCCGCTCTCGCACCCCTGCCCTACATCGTCATCGTGATCGATGAACTGGCCGACCTGATGATGGTGGCCTCAAAGGACGTGGAAGATTCCATCATGCGCCTGGCCCAGATGGCCCGGGCGGTGGGGATTCACCTGATCGTGGCCACCCAACGCCCTTCGGTGGACGTGCTCACGGGAATCATCAAGGCCAATTTCCCCTCCCGCATTTCCTTTCGTGTCGCCCAAAAGGTGGACTCGCGCACCATTCTGGACCAGATGGGCGCTCAACAGCTCCTGGGGAAGGGAGACATGCTCTTTATTCCACCCGGAACCTCGAGGATGACCCGGGTCCACGGCCCCCTGGTGACCACCGAGGAGATCAACCAGGTGGTGGAGCACCTCAAGACCCAGTCGCAGCCGGTCTACGATCAAAGCGTGGTGGAAGAACGCTCCGAGAAAGCAGACACGGAAGAACTGGAGCGTGAGACGGATGAACTCTACGACGAGGCGGTCCGCATCGTGGTGGAAATGGGCAAAGCCTCCACCTCCACTCTGCAGCGACGCCTGCGCATCGGCTACGGCCGGGCGGCCCGGCTGCTGGACATCATGGAAGACGACGGCATCGTGGGTCCTCCCGACGGCAGCAAGCCACGAGAAGTCCTGAAGCGCCCGGACTATTTCCGCGAGATGGACGAATCCCGGGTGGAGTGAAGCCACCCTTGTCCACGGGGCCTCCGGGCAACCCTGTCCTGCTGATCAACCAGCCGCCTTCTTCCACCCGGAAGGCGCGGAGTCTTTTCGCCTGGAGCCTCCTCCCAGCTTCCATAGAACCACCCCGCCCAGAACCGCCGCCGCCACGCACCCATACTGCGCCGGGGTGAAGCCCAGGTAACGGGCGTCACCGACCCGGAGCTCGTCCAGGAAGAAGCGAACCGGCCCGTAGAGCAGGAAAAAGAGTCCCAAATAAAATCCGTCCCGCCTGGGATGTCGATCCAGCCATTGGAACAATCCCGCCAGAAACATGGCGTAGAAGAACTCCAGCAGACCCAGGTCGAAGCGCGGGCCGTCCGGATACTGCACGGCCCACCACCCCTGGGTGGGAATTCCCGGATGGTCGTGGGCCACGGCGCAGCCGGCCCGCCCCAGGATCCAGGCAAAGGGAAACACGAAGGCGACCAGATCCAGGTAAGCCCGCCTCTCGGAAGGCTTCAGGCCGGAACGCCGCATCCACCAGAGTCCGGCCAGAATTCCGGCCACGATTCCACCCACCGAAGACAGCCCTTCCCACAACCGAATCAGGACCAGGGGGTCCCGCAACAGGTCCCTTGGATCGGTAAGAGTGACGGCAACCAGGTGGGCTCCCGCCAGACCGCAGGCGACCATCCAGAGGACAAGCCGGGAGGCTGCCTCCCCGTCCAGTCCTCTCCGCTCTGCCCGCCGCACCAGCATCCAACGACCCAACAGGATCGCGGCCGCTACCAGCATCCCGAAGGCGTGCAGGGTAACGGGACCCAGTCTGATGGCCGGAGCTTCGAAGTAGGGAAACAAGGGAGCCCTTCAGGTATGGTTGCTGACCGCTCGAGAGGCCGCCTCTTCGCGGCGTTCAACGGGCCGGACGACACCCCGGCAGACCTCACGGGATGCGTTTGGGTTAGACTGAGGTCTCGCGACTACGGCAACCGCATCTCCCGTTAATCTCTATCACAGGAGGAAGCAAGCATGGGCAAGACCGTTTACAATCCCCCGACCCTCTGCCGTCCCTTCGGCATCTTCTCCAACGTTGCCCTGGCGGACCAGGGCCGCACCTGCTTCATCTCCGGCCAGGTGGCCATCGATCCCGAGGGGAATCCGGTCGGCAAGGGGGACATCCGGCTGCAGACCCGGCAGGTGCTCCATAATATCCTGGCTGCCCTGGAACACGTCGGCGGCTCCCTGGAGGACATTGCCTGTATCAACGTCTTTCTGGTGAACATGGAACACCTCCAGGCCGTTCACGAGGTGAGAGCCGAATTCTGGAGTGGCGATTATCCGGCCAGCACCCTGGTGCAGGTGGCGGGACTGGTTCACCCCGACTACCTGATCGAAATCAACGCCACGGCCATCATTCCTTGAGGCGGCGGGGGAAAAAGTGGAGTCTCTTTCAGGCCTGCTCCGTCAGGAAGCGCTCGGCCTCCAGCGCCGCCATGCATCCGGTTCCGGCGGCGG
>JAPOZE010000337.1:6548-8686 GCA_026706225.1 Acidobacteriota bacterium | reverse complement strand
ATTGCTCAATGGTTTGTGGGAGGCAAGCTAAACGTGTCCGTCAACTGCCTGGACCGGCATGTTCGGGGTTGGCGGCGCAACAAGGCCGCCTTCATCTGGGAGGGAGAACCCGGCGAGGAACGGGTCTTGACCTTTGCCGACCTCTACCGGGAGGTCAACCGCTTCGCCAACGCCATGAAGCGGCTGGGCGTGCGAAAGGGCGACCGGGTCACCGTCTACATGCCCATGATCCCGGAACTGCCCATCGCCCTGCTGGCCTGCGCCCGCATCGGCGCCCCCCACAGCGTGGTCTTCGGCGGATTCAGCGCCGAGTCCCTGCGGGATCGTATCAACGACGCTCAATCCAAGCTGGTGATCACCGCCGACGGGAGCTACCGGCGCGGCCAGATCGTTCCCCTCAAGCGCAACGTGGACGCGGCCCTCAAGGACTGCCCCTGCGTCGAGACGGTGGTGATGGTTCGAAGGGTCGGGGATGCGGCGCCGGTTGCGGTGGACGAGACCCGGGACGTCTGGTGGCACCGGGCGGTGGAAAACGTGCCGGCCTACTGCGAGCCCGAGCCCATGGACTCGGAGGACCCGCTCTTCATTCTCTACACCTCGGGGACCACGGCCAAGCCCAAGGGCATTCTGCACACCACCGGCGGCTACATCCTGGGGGCGTCCCTGACTCACAAGTGGGTGTTCGACGCCAAGGAAGAGGACGTCTACTGGTGTTCGGCCGACATCGGCTGGGTTACCGGGCACAGCTATATCGTCTACGGCCCTCTGGCCAACGGAACCACCGGGGTCCTCTACGAGGGTTCGCCCGACTGGCCCGACAAGGACCGCTGGTGGGCCATGGTGGCCAAGTATGGCGTGAACGTCTTCTATACGGCCCCCACGGCCATCCGGGCGGTCATGAAGTGGGGCGAGTCCTATCCGGCAAAACACGATCTGTCCACCCTGCGCCTCTTGGGGACGGTGGGCGAGCCCATCAACCCCGAGGCCTGGATGTGGTATCACGAGAAGATCGGGCAGGGGCGCTGTCCCATCGTGGATACCTGGTGGCAGACCGAAACCGGCTCCATCATGATTTCGCCTCTGCCGGGCCTCACCACCACCAAGCCGGGTTCGGCCACCTTTCCCCTTCCGGGCATCGACGCCGACGTGGTGGACGAGTCCGGCAACAGCGTTCCGCTGGGAGGAGGCGGCTACCTGGTGCTCAAGTCTCCCTGGCCCTCCATGGCGCGCACCATCTATGGAGACCCCAAGAGGTATGAAGAGACCTATTGGCAGCGCTTCGGCAAGAACGTCTATTTCGCCGGGGATGGCTGCAAGAGGGACGAGGAAGGCTACTTCTGGCTGTTGGGCCGGGTGGACGACGTCATGAACATCTCGGGGCACCGGCTGAGCACCATGGAAGTGGAGAGCGCCCTGGTGGACCACCAGGAGGTGGCCGAAGCGGCGGTGATCGGCAAGAAGGACGATATCAAGGGAGAGGCCATTGCCGCCTTCGTCACCTTGAAGGAAGGGGCCGAGGGGAATGCCGGCAAGGTGGACGAGTTGAAGAAACACGTGGTCCGGAAGATCGGACCCATTGCCCGGCCGCAGAGCGTGTACTTTACGGCTGAGCTGCCCAAGACCCGGAGCGGCAAGATCATGCGGCGGTTGCTGCGCGATATCGCCGAGGGACGGGCCCTGGGAGATACCACCACCCTGGCGGACGCCACCGTGGTGGCCAAGCTGAAGAGCCAGTACGAGGAGGGTTAGCCGCAACCGGTCCCTGCCGGACGCCCGGTTGCAGGGTTGTGTCCGGCGGGCACGAAGAGTTCCAATTTCAACACGAGTAAAAACGCTATTGATCCAAGGAGGATTGAAAACATGGCGCAGGAACGAGCTGGAGCCACGACATTTCTGGGAAATCCATTGACGCTGATCGGGCCCGAGTTGAAGGCGGGCGACCCGGCCCCCGACTTTACGCTGCTCTCCAACGACCTCAAACCCGTGGGGCTTTCCGATTCCGCCGGCAAGGTGCGCCTCATCAGCGTGGTCCCCTCGCTGGATACCCCGGTCTGCGATCAGCAGAGCCGGAGATTCAACCAGGAGGCCTCCGGTCTGGGCGACGGGGTGGTGGTCCTGACGGTTTCCGCCGATCTGCC
>JAPOZE010000337.1:0-6015 GCA_026706225.1 Acidobacteriota bacterium | reverse complement strand
CAGGGCGGTCGCTTCATCCTCCGAATCGAAGACACCGACCGGGAGCGCTCCAGTCCGGAGATGGTGGAAGACATTCTGGGCGCTCTCCAGTGGCTGGGCCTGGATTGGGACGAGGGCCCCTTCCTGCAGTCGGAACGACTGGACCGCTACCGCCAGGTGGCGGACCGGCTCTTGAGCGCAAACAAGGCCTACCGCTGTTTTTGTTCGACGGCCGAGTTGGCGACCAAGCGGCGGGCGGCGTCCGCCGCCGGAAAATCCTGGAAGTATGACGGCACCTGTCGAGACCTGGCGCCGGACCGGGTTCGGGAAAGGGAGTCTCGCGGTCTGCCCAGCGTGGTGCGCTTCAAGGGGCCCCGGGATGGAGAGATTGCCTTCGAGGACCGGATCTTCGGCCGGATTGCCCACCGCAACGAGGAGATCGAGGACTTCGTGCTGGTGCGGTCCGACGGCATGCCCACCTACCACCTGGGCGTGGTGCTGGACGATCTGGACATGAACATCAGCCACGTCATCCGTGGCGCCGACCATATTTCCAACACCCCAAAGCAAATCCTTCTCTACCGGGCCCTGCAGAGGCCGGTCCCTGTCTTTGCCCACCTCCCGCTGATTCTGGGTCCCGACCGGACCAGGCTCAGCAAGCGGCACGGGGCCACCGCCGTGACCACCTACCGGGAGCAGGGCTATCTGCCGGACCCGTTCTGTAACTTTCTGGCGCTGCTGGGCTGGTCTCCGAAGACCGAAGTGGAAGCTCTGTCCACCGATGAGTTGATCCGCCAGTTCTCCCTGGAGGGTGTGAACAAGAGCAACGCCGTCTTCGACCCGGAGAAGCTGTCCTGGTTCAACAGCCGCTATCTGCGCAATGCTCCCGCCGAGAGGCTTTTTCCGCTGATCAGGGCCGAGCTGGAAAGGGAAGGGCTATGGAAAGGGGAATTCGATTCCTCCGACAGGGCCTGGATGCTGCAGGTGATCGATCTGCTCAAGCAGCGGGTCCGCATGGTGTGCGACTTCGCCATCCAGGGGAGAGCCTTCTTCACCGATGACTTCGAGATCGAAGACAAGGCCCGCCGGAAATTCCTCAAGAATGAAACCCTGCCGGTTCTGATGCCCGAGCTGGCCGCCCGGCTCGAATCCCTGCCGGCTTTCGGACTGGAGGAGGTGGAATCGGCCCTGCGCGCCTTCGCCGCCGAAAGGGAGGTCAAGGCGGGGCTGCTCATCAACGCGGCCCGGGCGCTGCTGACCGGCAAGGCGGTCGCCCCGGGGATCTTCGAGGTCATGGTGGCTCTGGGACAGGACAGGACCGTGGCCCGCCTGTCGGGTATGTCATGGGTTAAGAGTGAGGTTTGAGAATGGTTCGCCTGAAGCTCTCCGGAATGATGTTTCTGCAGTATTTCATCTGGGGGGCCTGGTACGTCACCCTGGTCACCTATCTGAGCCAGACCCTTGGCTTCAGCGGCAGCCAGATCGGCTGGGCCTACGCCACCACGGCCATCGCGGCCATGATCTCTCCGTTTTTCATGGGGCTGGTGGCCGACCGGTACTTTGCTTCGGAGAAGGTGCTGGCGGGACTGCACCTGGTGGGCGGGTGCCTGTTGTACTGGGTATCCGGTCTGGACAACTTCGGCCAGCTCTTCCCGGTGCTGTTGATCTACACCCTGTTTTACATGCCGACCCTGGCGCTCACCAACTCCCTGTCCTTTCACCACATGGAGAGTCCGGAACGGGAATTTCCCAGGGTGAGAGTGCTGGGGACCATCGGTTGGATCGCCGCCGGCCTGTTGGTGGGACGGTTGCACCTGGAGGCCACCGCCGTGCCGCTGCAGATTGCCGCCGGGGCCTCGGTGCTGATGGGTCTCTACTGCCTGCTGCTTCCCCACACCCCTCCCAAGGGAGGCGGCCAGCCCTTCAGCCTCAGGGGGCTGCTGGGGCTGGATGCCCTGAGCCTGATGAGGGAGCGCTCCTTTGCCGTTTTCGTGGCCGGCTCGTTTCTGCTCTGCATTCCCCTGCAGTTCTATTACACCTTCACCAACCTGTTCCTCAACGAGATCGGCGTCAGCCAGGCCGCCAGCAAGATGACCCTGGGGCAGGGCTCGGAAATTCTCTTCATGCTGGCCCTGCCCTTCTTCCTGACCCGGGTGGGACTCAAGGGGACGCTGCTGATCGGCATGGCTGCCTGGGTGGCCCGCTACTTGCTGTTTTCCTGGGGCGACGGCAACGAGCACCTGTGGATGTTGCTGGGAGGGATTCTCCTGCACGGCATCTGCTACGATTTCTTTTTCGTGGCCGGCCAGGTCTACGTGGACCGCAAGGCCCCCATCCGGGTTCGGGCCGCAGCCCAGGGTTTCATCGCCCTGGTCACGCTGGGCCTGGGCATGTTCGTGGGCGCCAGGGTCTCCGGACTGGTGGTGCAACATTACAGTTTCGAGGGAGTGGATAGCGCCGCGCAGCACCATTGGGATGAGATCTGGCTGGTGCCGGCGGTGGCGGCAGCGGGGGTGATGGTGCTGTTTGCGTTCTTCTTTCGGCCCGGGAGGGTGGAGGCGAATGAAGCACCCGGGTCCGGATAGTCCCTGAGCCGACCCGGCATAACGGCATAGGCTATCGGTTTCGCCTCTAACCCGGCGACGGACCCGTGTTGGATCCTGTCATGGAAACAGCCCTCAATGTCCTGCTGGCTGTTCTGATCCTGGGTGGGAGCGCCTTCCTGACCCAGTGGTTCACACACGCCGTGTACATCCGCTGCCGGAGCTGCGGGACTCTGAACGCCAGGCGGAGGACCCACTGCCGGGGGTGTTCCAGCCCCTTGGAAGGGAACTCCCGGGGAACGGGCCGAATGGAAGGTCAGGGGTCTGGCTAGGGATGCCGAGGGCGCTTTGACCGAGCCGACCAGAGTTGTGCTAATCTGAGAAATGGCGGGAGGCGCTGTTTTCTTCCCGCGGAAACGAGGCTCTCCGTGTTCCGGGACACCCTGAACCTGGCTCTCAAGAATGCGCTGCGCAACCGGCGTCGAACGCTGCTGACGGTTGCCAGCATCAGCATTTCCCTGTTTCTGCTGGGGGTGCTCCTTTCGGTCTATCACGCCTTCTACCACCAGGAAGGGCCTCCCGAGCAAGCCCTGCGGCTGGTGACCCGCAATCGGGTCTCTCTGACCTTCTCCCTTCCCGAATACTATGAACAGCAAATCCGCAAGGTGCCCGGCGTGCGCGAGCTGGTGCCCACCTCCTGGTTCGGGGGGGTCTATATCGACAATCGACCGGAAAATTTCTTCCCGAGGTTCGCCACCGATCCCGAAAGGATCTTCGAGGTCTACAAGGAGTTCACGGTGCCTCCCGAACAGCTCGAGGCCTTTCAGTCGGAGCGCACGGCCGCCGCTGTCGGCAAGAGCCTGGCCGAGCGGCTGAACTTCAAGCTGGGCCAGCGGATTACCATCAAGGGGGACATCTACCCGATGGATTTGGAATTGACCATTCGGGCCCTGTTTGAAAGCGATGTCGACAACCAGGACTTCGCCATGTATTTTCACCGGAAATACCTGGAAGAGGGCCTGCCTCAGTCCCGGCGCGGGATGGTGGGAACCTTTGGCATCCTGGCCGATTCCGCCGAGGCGGTGCCCCGCATCGCCAAGCAAATCGACGATCTCTATCGAAACTCGGAGCGCCAGACCAAGACCGAAACCGAGCGGGCCTTCCAGTTGAGCTTCGTTTCCATGCTGGGCAACGTCAAGGTGTTCCTGCTCAGCATTTGCGGGGCCCTGGTGTTCACCATCCTGCTGGTGGCCGCCAACACCATGGGCATGTCGGTGCGGGAGCGCATCACCGAAATCGGAGTGCTCAAGACGCTGGGATTTACCACGGGCAAGGTGTTGAGCATGATCGTGGCCGAGGCCGTCCTGATATCCCTGGCAGGGGGCCTGGTGGGTTGCGGCCTGGCCTGGGGGGCATCGGGGTACCTGAGCCAGTCGCAGCTCATGCTTTCCGGGCTGTCCTTTTCGCCGCCGGTGTTCCTGATCAGCCTGTCCATTGCCCTGGGCATCGGCATCCTGAGCTCGCTGGTCCCGGCCCTGGGAGCGACCCGCCTGCCCATCACTTCGGCCCTCCGCCATACGGGGTGACAGCCTTTGGTCCTCCGAGAGCAGCCGGACAGTGGGGGAAAATCGAGTGTGTGTTCAACCGATTGAAGTGTTTCGTTCGGAACCCTTGCGGCCGGCCGGTGTTCCTCCCGTCGGCATGGATGCCTGAGCCGGCGGGAAAGCCCTGAGTCGCCCTATGCCCTTGCCTCTTTCCTACAACTTGAAGAACCTGACGGTCCGCAAGACCACCACGGTCATGACGGCCCTGGGCATAGGCCTTACGGTGGCGGTGCTGTTGGGGATCCTGGCCCTGGTCGGCGGTCTGGAAAAGGCTCTCCAGGCCACCGGGCATCCGCTCCACCTGCTGGTCATGAGGAAGAACTCTCTCTCGGAGCTGGTCAGCCAGATCAATCGCGAGGCCCTGTCCAACATCCGCAACAAGCCGGGAATTCAGCAACGGGACGGCGAGCCCATGGTTTCCCCCGAAATCGTGACCGTCATCAATCTGCCCCGTCACAACAGTCCCGAGGGGGCCAACGTGAACATCCGGGGTCTTTCCCCGATGGGAATCCGCATGCGTCCCAACCTGAATTTGATCGAGGGCCGATGGTTCCGGCCGGGTCAGCGGGAAGTGGTGGTCGGGAAGTCCATCGCCAGGCGGTACGTCAACGCCGGCGTGGGAGATCGGCTGCGCTTCGGCCGCGGCGACTGGAGTGTGGTCGGTGTTCTCGACGCCGGCAGCACTGCCTTCGACAGCGAGATCTGGGTCGGTCTCAATCAACTGGCCACCGATTCCAATCGCATGGACGTCCTTTCCTCCGTCCTGGTGCGTGCCTCCGACCCGGTGAGCCTGCAGGCGCTGCAGAACGCCCTGGCCGACGATCAGCGGCTTTACCTGGAAGGCAAGAGGGAAGTGGACTACTACCAGGAACAGACCGCCTCGGCCGAGCCGGTCAAGTTCCTGGGCATCTTCGTGGCTGTCATCATGGCCGTGGGAAGCTGCTTTGCCGCCATGAACACCATGTATGCCGCCGTGGCCCGCCGCTCGCGGGAGATCGGCACCCTGCGGGTCCTGGGCTTTTCCGGCGGCAGCATCCTGCTGGCCTTCGTGATCGAATCGCTGCTGCTTTCCCTGCTGGGCGGGTTGATCGGAGTGCTGCTGGTGTTGCCGCTGCATGGACTGGAGTCCGGTATCGGCAACAATCTCACCTTCAGCGAGACCGGTTTCGATTTTCGACTGTCGCCGGCCATCGTGGCGGTGGGGGTTGGATTTGCCTCGATCATGGGGCTCCTGGGCGGACTGCTGCCGGCCCGCGGGGCCGCCAGGGAAAGTATTCTCAGTGCACTGCGGGAGTTGTAGCCGGTGGTTGAATCGGGGAAAAACCTGGAGCAGGAACTCGACAGCCTGAGAATCCACAAGAGCCGCAGGCGGTCCTCGCAGGGCCCCTCGCGCTGGACATCCCGCTGGATCCTTGCCGGAATCGTGCTGGTTCTGGCGGTGGGCGCGGCCGTCACCGCCGCCCGCTTCGCCAGCCAGGAGATCGAGGTGGAGGTCTTCCGGGTGGTTGCGGGCGGTGAGCCGGGGTCCAAGGGCTCTTCAGTGGTCCTGAACGCCTCCGGGTACATCGTGGCCCATCGCAAGATCCAGTTGACGGCCAAGGTGGTGGGAAAAGTCGCCTGGATCGGCGTGGAAAAGGGAGACCTGGTCGAGAAGGGACAGGTTCTGGTCAGGCTGGAGGATGCCGAGTATCGGGCCCAGGCCCAGCAGGCCGAGGGGCAACTGGCCAGTTTGCTGGCCCAATTGAGCGAGCTGGAGGCCGGTTCCCGTCCCGAAGAGATCGCTCGCGCCAATGCCAACCTGGCCCGCGCCCAGGCCGATCTGAAAAATGCCAGGATCAACCTGGATCGGGTGCGGAGGCTGTTTGAGGAAGAAGTTCTGCCGCGGCAGG